>DMYK01000258.1:1620-6354 GCA_003483675.1 Microcoleaceae cyanobacterium UBA11344 | reverse complement strand
GCGCACCCTACATTATTGATAACTGCAGTAAGGTGCGCATTGCGCACCCTACATTGCTCACCACAAATTCAGTAAATTAGTAAGGTGCCCATTGCGCACCCTACATTGCTAACCGCAAATTCAGTAAATTAGTAAGGTGCCCATTGCGCACCCTTGCTAACCGCAAACTAAATCACAATAAAATCGCTAGCTGTGAGAGGGTTTGTTTGAGGGCCGATGAAACTGGCAAGAACTTCACCAGTGCTGGCGACTTCTATCTGACTTGAAATCTCGATTGAATTAACTCTGACTTGATTAAAGGTCAAACCTCTGGTCAAACCGATTAAATCTTCACCCTGTTTAAAGTCGATAAGTGTGTCGATACCAGCCCCTGTTCCTAACACAAATACGTCGCGTCCAGCGCCGCCAATTAAGAGATCCGAACCCACTCCGCCAATGAGGGTATCGTCTCCGTCTCCCCCGTTCAAATTATCATCTCCTTTGCCGCCGAAGAGCAGATCATTGCCGATGTCACCGCTGATAATATCGCTGGCCCGATTGCCGCTGAGAGTATCGTTTCCCCCATTGCCAATGATAATATCGTCACCGGCAAAACCGGAGGCTGTATTGTTGGCATTGTCGCCCACTAACTTATTAGGTTGGGACGGTTCTAGAGCAGTTTTCATTGCAATAAGATTTGCGAAAGAGGATTTTCCCGGAGTGGTTCTCAATTGCTCTACTGCGCTGCGAGATTGCAGTGCGGCTTCCATTTGTGGCAATGCAAAGTTTAAGCCAGCTAACAGCTCTAAATAATCTGAATCTGTAAAAGTAAAGTCGGGGCTGCTCAACTGGTCTACAGATATTTCTGTCTGAATCAAACCGGGAGGTGGGGTTGTTAACAAACCGGATTGGCTGTGCTTGTCCAAGACTAGCAGCGGGTTGATAATCGGGTCAGTAAATGTTTGTAAAACTACTTTTCCTGGCAGAAAAGCTTCTCCTCCTAAACTGGCAAAGTCTCCGCTAACAATGTAGTGAGTTACATTCTTGCCTGCGCCGACTTTCTGCTTAAATGTATTGACTGTACTTTGAGCAATTCCGGGGGAATTGAAGGTGACAATATCTCCGATCGCAGATGTGAATTCGGCGGCGGCTAGTTGTGTTAAAGCACCGCCCAAGCTGTGTCCGAGAACGTCTGGTGGCAAGCGGTTTGGGTTTTTTGTGGTATCTTGACTGATTTGTGTCAACCAGTTTCCTAATGCTTGTTTGTTGGCTTCAAGTTGGTTGAAACCGATGCCTCGCGGGTCTGTGTTGGTAACATCGTCTATGGGGGAGTCGCTGCCGCGAAATACTAGAACTGGCGGTTTGTCTGGGGTGGTGGAGATTAAGCCGATCGCGTGAAATCCCGTTGCTGGATCGTCGAAGGTGCGATCGATTCGATAGCCGGCAGCGGTTAAACCACCTTGAACTACAGTTTGAAATTGGGGATCGTTATCTTTGTAAACAAGTTGCTTGGCTATAGTTTCGTAAGCTGCGGGGGAGGATGGCATATTTTTGTCCTGTTGTTAGAGATGAAATCGATCGTTGAAATCCTGCAATCAATTATACCTTAATAAGTTTGTATTTACGGGAAACAACTGTAACATTTAAAAACCCGATTTCTGACTCCGTAAAAGTTTTCCATTAATTAGGTTGACCTACTTATCTGGATTAAAGCTGCACGAAATCCGCTCGCGAAATCTGACTGGCAGACACGCCCGTAATAGTAGCAAGAATTTCGCCAGTAATGGGGATACTAATTAAAGCTCCGTCATTACCTTGAGTAATTTTAATCATAGCAAAAGTTAGACCCCGTGACAGTCCAATTAAATCTTGAGAGTCTTCAAAATCAACAATAACATCTGCTCCGCCACCGGATTCTAATACAAAACGATCGCGTCCACTGCCGCCAATTAAAACATCGTTGCCAAACTCGCCGGCAATCAAATCGTCTCCGTCGCCGCCGTTTAAATAATCGTTATTTCTGCCGCCGTACAAGAAGTCGTCGCCACCACCGCCGCTGATGCTGTCGTTACCTCTATTGCCTCTGAGAGTATCGTTACCGCCGTTGCCGATCATAGTATCCTCTCCGGCGCCACCGGTAGCTGCATTATTGCGATCGTCCCCTGATAAATAATTGGCTTGCAGGGGAGCTAAACCAATTTGCATTTGTCTGATTAATTCCACAAAAGAGAATTCTGAAGCTGTTCTTAAACTCTCAGCACCTGCTCTTGTCCTGATTGCTACTGACAAATTTGGCAAGGCAAAATTCATCGCAGCTATAAACTCATTAAAATCTGAGTCGTTGTTATAAGTAAAGTCTGGACTATTCAATTGTTCAACGGAAATTTGCCTCTGCAAAAAATCCGCTGGCGGAGTAGTTAACAGGTTTTCGGAGCGGTGCTTTGCCAAGGTAGTTAGCGGGTTAATATTCGGGTCTGTAAAGCTTTGTATAAATACTTTACCAGGCAGAAAGGCTTCGCCAAAAAGGCTGACGAAATCTCCGCTGACTATGTAGTGGGTAACATTTTTGTTGGGGGTTCTGCTGAGATTTCGTCGGAAAGTATTGACTGTACTGGCTGAGACTCCGGGAGAGTTAAAAGTAAATACATTGCCACTAATTGCTGGAAATTCACTAGCTGCAATTTGAGCTACAGCNNGGTTTTTAGAAGCATCTTTGCCGATTTCGGTCAGCCAGTTTTTGAGGGGCTCTTTGTTGCTTTCAAATTCGGGAAAGCCAATGTCGCGGGAGTCGGAAAATATCGCGTCGTCGCCGACAAAATCTGTGCCGCGAAATACGAGAACTGGCGGGTTTTCCGGGTTGCTGGAACCGAAGCCGACGGCATAAAAACCAGTTGCTGAGTCGTCGAAGATGCGATCGACATAGTAGCGGTTAGTATCGAGAAAACGCGCAACTAGATTTTGCGAATCCGGTCGCTCGTTCAAATAAACAATTGACTTTGCTAAAGCTTCATAAACGGCAGGCGAGGCACTCATAATTATTATATTCTGTGTTTGTTGATATTTTCGATCGCCCAGGATTGAGCTAATTGTGTGTTTGAGGTAATTATAACCGATCGGATTTCTATGGTATACTTAAAATTATCAGCTCCGAAATCAAGATTTTTGCGGTTATGACTATCATTCGTCAATACATTGCTCCATTTATAGCGCTATTAGTATTTTTCGCGGCCCTCGTAGCAGTCAGCGCTCGCATCTTTTTGCCATCTGACATGGCGGCCCCGGCACCGATTGAGGAAGCGATCCCGCAAAAGCAAGCTGCTGCGGTGCATCCGATTTTCTTGGGCGTAAATTATTCCCCGAACCCTGTCGGCGAGGGCGGATTTTGGTTGAGCTGATACCGGGCTACTGGCTGCGATCGGGTTCTGGGATCGATCGCGCACAACTGGTAAAGTTTATGCACCGGACTTACGGAGAGCTTTACCCCGATCGGGAATTGGGACATTTGGCTCAAACTGTCGAGCAGTATTTTTCCAAGCAGACGCCGCTTTGGTGGGTAGAGTTCCAGAAAAACATGGGGGAAGAGGAAGCAAATTTATCGGCACTTCCATCTTCTGATCCCAATCCCAAATCTCAAGTCCCAAATCTCAAATCGGTTGTCGGATGTTTGTGGTTGGGAAATGCGATCGACCAAACCACCGGCTCACGCCACGCTCACATTTTTCTGCTCTATGTAGCACCGGAACACCGACGTCTGGGAATCGGTGCAGCTTTAGTTATTCATGCTGAAAATTGGGCGAGAACTCGGGGCGATCGGCAAATTGGTTTGCAAGTATTTCTCAGCAATCAACCAGCCCTGAATCTCTATCAAAAATTAGGCTATCAAAGCCATTCTCTGTGGATGCTAAAATCTTTATGAAAGGGGAATGGGGAATGTGGAATTGGAAATTGGTAATTGGTAATTGCTAATAAGTAGTAACTCACGAATCACAAACAACCAATAACAAATAACTAATCACAACTGCCAACTGCCAACTGACTGAGTTGCTTAAGAGTATCCTCTGTGCGGTAAAGTTTTTTTATGAACAATAACGACTCCCCCAACTCCATTGATACCGACACCGATCTGGAAAGCCCTTTGGATCAATTTGATGAATCCGAACCCCCGCTGCCAGATCCAGAGGAAATGTTGCCTTTGCTGGAATCCCCGGAAGCTCAGCACCGGATGATTGCAGCGCGGGCTTTTTGCGAACTGCAAGATGATCGAGCAATTCCGCATTTAATTAATTTGTTGAGAGACGGCTGCCCCTTGGTGCGGGTGAGCGCGGCTTATGCCTTGGGGCGAAATCCGAGTCCCGATGCTGTGGAACCGCTGATTCTTCAGCTAAACCGCGATTGGAACGGTTACGTTCGGAAAGGAGTAGTTTGGGCCCTGGGAAATTGCCGGGATCATCGCGCTTTAGTACCTTTAATTGATGCTTTGAAAACTGATATTTCGGCCGTGCGTTTGTGGGCGGCGAGTTCTCTGGGTCAGATGGCAAAAGTTGGTTACTATGTGGTAATTGCTGCGATTCCGCCGTTGATTCAAGCGCTGCGGGGAGATGCTGTATCTGCTGTGCGGAGTAACTCTGCTTGGGCGATCGGGCAATTAGCCCGCGAATTGCCGAATAATGTGGTGTATGCTGGGGCGATCGATGCTTTGATCGAAGCTTTAGAAGAAGATGAAGATATGGGCGTGCGCGAAGATGCTAAATCTTC
>DMYK01000258.1:456-1547 GCA_003483675.1 Microcoleaceae cyanobacterium UBA11344 | reverse complement strand
GATCGCCCTTTACCAATTACCAATTACCCATTACCCGTTACCAATTATGAATTTCATCAATCCTAAGACAGATTTTGGTTTCAAAAAAATCTTTGCTTCGCCCCAGAGCAAAGAAGTTTTGATTAGCTTCCTCAACGCTATGCTTTACAACGCACAGCCAACCATTGAAGACTTAGAAATCATCGATCCCTACGCCGCACCGGCCATTAGTGGGTTAAAAGACACTTACCTGGATGTCAAAGCAAAAATCACAGGCAACAAAACTGTAATTATCGAAATGCAGGTCATCAATGTAGAAGCTTTTACTAAGCGCGTAATATATAATGCGGCCAAAACCTACGCAACTCAACTCAAACCGAGGGAAGGATACTCAAAATTAAATCCTCTCATCGCTCTCACGATTACAGATTTTATCCTGTTTGAAAATACCGAAAAATTTCTGTCACATTTTGTCTTCAAAGAAGTCGAAGAAAACTTCGAGTATTACAGAGAAATAGAGTTAGTTTTTGTCGAACTGCCCAAGTTTAACAAAAACTTAGAACAAGTTGAAAATCTGATTCAAAGCTGGGTTTATTTTCTAAAAAATGCTCCTGAACTCGATGAAATACCGGATAAATTGGCATCAGTACCTGAAATTCAAACAGCTTTTAACATCGCTAATCGGTCTAGTTTGAGCCTGAAAGAGTTAGAAGCATTAGAAAAGCGGGAAATGTTCTTTGAAGACCAACGCGGTGCTGTTATTAAAGGGATACAAGAAGGTCGCCAAGAAGGTTTAATTCAGGGGCAAACAGCATTAATCCTGCGTCAAATCGCGCGGCGCACTGGCGAAATTTCACCAGAAATTCAAACTCGCATCCAGCAGTTATCTCCCGAACAATTAGATGATTTAGGAGAAATTTTGTTAGATTTTACAAGTCAAGAAGATTTGATAGCTTGGTTAGAATCGGCGTGAGATGTGAATCAACAAAACAGAATACCCAGCTCCCCGAATTCTTTCAGAAGTCGGGGAGCTAAATGTGCTAATCTAATAAGTCAGGTTCCCGGCGCACTATCATCTCATAAAGCGGCTGAAAGCTAAACCATCCCATGCG
>DMYK01000258.1:0-418 GCA_003483675.1 Microcoleaceae cyanobacterium UBA11344 | reverse complement strand
GCCATTAATTGCGCTTGACAAGAACGTTCCATTGAAATAAACCACCAAGCTGCTTCATCTACGGTTTCACCTACTGTTAAAAGTCCGTGATTTTGTAGAATAATCGCTTTTTTATCACCTAAAGTTTTGGCAATGCGCTTAGCTTCTTCTATTTCCAAAACTACTCCGGTATAATCGTCAAATAAAGCGTGATCTTCGTAAAAAGAACAAGCATCTTGCGTTAGCGGGTCTAGCAGGCGACCCAAACTAGACCAACTTTTGCCGTAGGGAGAATGGGCGTGGGCTGCTGCTATTACGTCGGGGCGGGCGGCGTGGACTTGGGAATGAATGGCAAAAGCTGCTTCGTTTACGGGTTTATTTCCTTCCACAACTTCGCCTTTGTGGTTGACTAAAATTAGGTCGCTGACTCGAATTAAAC
>DMYK01000129.1 GCA_003483675.1 Microcoleaceae cyanobacterium UBA11344 | reverse complement strand
GATCAAAATTGCGGTGGTGGGGGATGTTCACGATCAGTGGGAAGCTGAAGACGGCGAGGCGCTGCTGCGTCTAGGCGTTGATTTGGTGCTGTTTGTGGGGGATTTTGGGAATGAGTCGGTGGAGGTGGTACGGGCGATCGCCCAATTGGACATTCCGAAAGCCGCAGTATTTGGGAACCACGACGCTTGGTACACGGCGACGGATTGGGGCAGAAGTCAATGCCCCTACGATCGCACTCAACAGAATCGGGTGAAACAGCAGTTAGATTTAATGGGAGAAGCTCACGTCGGTTACGGGAAACGAGATTTTCCCGAATTGGGCGTAACTGTGGTAGGAAGTCGCCCGTTTACTTGGGGCGGATCGGAGTGGAAGTACGCGGATTTTTACTCGGAGTGGTTTGGGGTGGAGAGTTTTGAGGAGTCGGCCAGACTCATTGCAGGGGCGGCTGCGGACGCGGACTGCGAAAATGTGATTTTTTTGGGTCACACAGGCCCGACGGGCTTAGGAGAGGCTCCTGAAGACCCCTGCGGGCGAGATTGGAAGCCACTGGGAGGGGATTGGGGCGACCCAGATTTTGCGGTGGCGATCGACAAAACTCGTAATTCTGGCAAGCAGGTACCTCTGGTAACTTTTGGTCATATGCACCACAAACTGCGGCACATAAAGAAAGAGTTGCGGAAGTCGCTAAGTGTGAGTGCGGAGGGTACGGTTTATTTGAATGCGGCCAGCGTACCGCGAATTGTAGACAGAGAGTTCTCGAAACTGCGAAATTTCTCGATCGTGCTGCTGGAAGCTGGAGTAGTGTCGGAAGTGTCTCTGGTTTGGGTTGGGGGGGATTTTGTTGTGGAAAGAGAACAAATTCTGTATCGGCGTGCTGAATCTGCAACTGCTTGTGGTTAGAGATAACTACTGGTATGATAGATTTCATGCACCGGGAGAGGTGGCAGAGTGGTCGAATGCGCCTGACTTGAAATCAGGTGTGGCAGTGATGTCACCGTGGGTTCAAATCCCACCCTCTCCGTTTTTGAGCAAATGACCGATTTTTGGGCGATCGCAACTTGGTTAGATACACCCGATTTCAATTGACAGCCGTAAAGGCCGAGAGTCGATCGCTCAAACTCCCCTCCACTCAAATAACTCCAATTGCTGGAACTATCTTAGGGTTCCCAGGCTCACCCACCAACGCGGATGATTTTCCCTGTCTTCCAACAGGCTCCTCGGGCGTAGTTTTATCCTGTTTCCGAGGGACTCTCGGTACAGCATCCAAATAGATTCCCAGTCGATTCAGGCCACGCTGCAAAATAACTTTTGCAGCATCCACATCGGCATCCTCATGATGGCCGCACTCTTCGCAGATAAATTTCTCTTGATCTCGATTTGTGGGACTGATATACCCGCACTCGCTGCATTCCTGAGAGCTAAAATGAGGCACCGCTTCATAAACCAGAACGCCCACCCTGTCGGACAAAATCTTGACTTTCTGTTTTAAGGAACCCCAAGCAGCATCAGTAATGGCTTTGTTCAGTCCAGATTTAGCAGACTGACCGTTAGGCAGATACTTTCCGTTTTCATCCTGCTTTGGTTTGCAGCGTGCCATCATGCCTTGAATATTCAGATTCTCGAACACAATCAGATCGAATTGCTGCACCAAGTTATTAGCTATCTTCCATTGGTAATCCTCTCGTCGATTAGCAACTTTTTGTTCCAGTCTTGCTAAGCGCTGACAGGCTTTTCTGCGACGGCGGGAACCTAAAACCTTGCGGCTGACAGCACGGTTTAGTTGCGATCGCTTCCGCTCCATCTGTTGATAAAATCTGGGATTGGCAATGGTTTGTCCCGTACTGAGAGACATTAGCTTCTTGATACCCAGATCTACTCCTACTGCTGTTTTAACTTGATTTGCTGCTGGAATATCTGGAACAGACTCATCTTGCAACAAAACAGAAATATAAAAGCCATCTGCTTTTTTCCGCACAGTGACGGAACGAATGCTGAAACCATTGGGAAACAGTCGGACTGAAAAAACGACATCCAGCCAATACCGGGAAGTCGAACTTTATTCCCTTTAAAGGTGACATCTCCAGACGGGTAGGTGAAAGAGCGAAATTTACCCTGCCGCTTTGTTTTGGGATATTTGCCCAATCCTCGGAAAAAGCGCCCAAAAGCAGCATCAACCTGTTTTAGCATTTGTTGCAAAACATGGTGATAGATTTCTTGATACCAAGGACGTTCCTGCTTGAGGTCAACTAGATTAGCATCTTGTTGAGCCAGCGGAGTCCTTTTTTTGCCTTTTGCTGTCCAGGGATTCCCGTACAAAGCACCTTTGCTTAACGAGCAAGCGAAAGGGCAACACTCGGCTTGAGTTTCGATCAAGCAGTAGTTCCCCATAACAGGAAATCTTGCTTGCTCGTAGGCTTCTGTCCGCTCTCTGACTCTGAAGTTGTATTGCAAGCGAAGCAAATGAATCCACCGCTCCATTGTTTGAGCTTGTTTGGGCGATGGATTCAGCTTGTAAACGTAAGCAAGCAGCATGATGCTCAATTAATTAGGCTATTGATTCAGCAGATGAGCCACCTCTTTTCCCGCATGATGTGAAATCCGAGCACAGATATCTGCACCATAAGGATTGAGCGTGTTGATCCGCTTGGCACTGAGAACTTTGGCAAAATCTGTAGCAGCCAGTTCCTCCATTGTCATGGCATCTTTGCAGTTTTGTCCTTTTTTCAATCCTCTTGCTTCTCGGAAATCTTTAGTACGGCCAATTATAGGTTTATACACCTCAGCCTTGCACCAAGCAAAATCGTTTGGAACCTTAACCCCATGTTCATACAAAGCTGCCTCGTAGAAGTCTTCTTTGGGAATAGAGTTAAGACGGGCTCCAATATATTGAGAGCTTTTGCCTTGTTTTTCCCAATTCTTAATTGCCCGTTGCCGACTACGGCGAATACCGAGTTCTGGATCTACTTCTTCTTCAATCCTTTCTTTGACAGCATTTCGCGCCCAATCACGAAACTCTGTAGACAAGGATTCGGCATATTCGATGGCTATCTTGTCTATTGCATAAGTTCCACCGCCTATACCTCCCCGAGTTGATATCAGACCAACATCTTTAGCTAATTTTCTGACTTGGCTTGCCCAAGCTCTGTATTTTTTGCTTCCAGAGTTAGCGACTGGTTGTTCTGCAAAAGTTCTCTCGACAACGGGTTTTAACTCAAGCTTAGCTTCAAGCACTAATTCCAACAGCCGTTCACAGATACGCTTCTGTATCAACCACTTATCTAGCTCTTGGGATTTAACAGACCCGGCAGCTTTCCACATATCGGTCAGGCAGATTAGCCCACCGTTTTGCTGACAATGAATCACTAAACCTTTATAATTCATGTTCTTACTCCGTAATTTCCCCATCGCAAAAAACCTCCACTAAAATCAAAAAAAACTTGACATATTTTTGACCATGTGGTATGGCTAAGGGTTGACAAATGTGCTATGATAAAAGCACAAAAGAACTGTCTACCGCAAGAAATTAAATTCTTACAGCTTAGGTGTATAGCCCAAAGCCATTACCGAGCAAGGTCGTAATCCGTGGAGATGGTGGGACTCGAATCCACAAAACCCTGGCAGGTGATCCGGTTAGGAGCCGGATGCGTTTTCCAGTTCCGCCACATCCCCAAGTAAAATGCAGCGGCGATACTTTGAATTAGGAACTCAAAGCATCGTCGCTGTTTATTAAAGAAGAAAATCTCATTTGCGGTGTCATCATCGTGTTCCTCGCATTATTTGAGGCTGATTATTCGTTGCACAAATTTGAAGCATAAATATTTCGAGCAAGCTTTTTCCACCTTTTATGTGTCTCTGCGCCCCGACGCAATTCTACGCTCAAGGAGTTTTTGGCTCGCCAAAATTCCTCTTCAGATTCCGCGTCAAATATAGCTTCGACAATCCGATCGGCTAGCATTGGCTCTTGATGAGCATTCAAAACCTTTTCTATGGATTCTGCAAAGGTCAGCCCCAGGTACTGAGGACGCTTCATCTCCACAGGGTTACGCTGATGTCTGTTTTGATAGCTTGCTTTTTCAAGACCTGCATCTTCAAAAGCAGAACTAACATTAGCTAGACCTCCTTTTAGATGTTCGTCTGCACCAAGAGAACTTGTTGAAGCTACTTGGCCCACATTCAAAGCCCGTGTTTCTGTTTCCGAAACCACTCAGAAGATCACACAAAAAAAGAATTCAGAGAAAAGAATGGTAAATATTTGTCAATCTTTAAATAACATAAGATACCGCTGGGAGTTCCCAACAAAAAAACACCCCCGCCGGAGTGCTTTTACCTACCAGATCATTTGTCTAGCCAACTGACTCAACTCAAACCACTTCCTCATCCGCTGGGTCGCCATAGGGGTCTTCGCTGGCCGGGCGGACGTTGCCGAACGGTCCAGAATCTGAGGGACGATCGTAGTTGTCTTCATCCTCAGAAGAGCTTGGATTTTCGTTTTCCGGCCCGACGATCACATCTTTCAATTTTCGCAAAAAACTGTCTACCATGATTAATTTCCTCTGGTTTATTAGCTAAAAAAACGGCTGTTTTAGATGGGGAATGCCAGATTTAACAGTCCTGGACGCAAGGCCTACGCGATCGTGTCATTCTGAGTGAAGCGAAGAATCTCAAACCTCAGTCCAAGCTTCGAGACTGCGTAAGTCCTATTTAATTGAAAATGTTCGATCGTCCATCTAAAAGCTGAAATAGTTTGGTTACTGTGCCGGAACAGCAGTTTTAGCTTCCGGCAAGCTAGTAAGGTCTTTACCTGTAGTTTGGTTGTTGTACCCCTGGAATTCGCGGTAACGCGATGCTTCCGACTCCGGCACTTTAATTCCTTCTGGTGGCGGCGTTACTCAGTGAGCTCGTTTCTGGGCGTCGCGGTAGTAAACGTGGCCGTTTTTGGAAAGGTAATATTGCCCCTGCGGCCCCTGTTCTTGTTTATTTTTGTGCTGATTGTAGAGGTAGTAAAGGGCGGCTGCTCCTACTAAAGTAATCACTACTTTTTGAGTATTGCTCAGTCCTTATTTCGCTTGGGGCGAAGGACTGGCGGGGCGATTTGCGGGCGCTCCAGCGCGAGGATCATCTACTGGGGGCGGGGGAGCAGAATTTTGCTGTCTGGAACCGCAAGCAGTGACAAAGGGAAATGTGAGCAGCGTTGTCAGCAGCAGTGCCATTAAGCGCGATCTTCTGGGTTCAGGGTAGACTTGATTCATTGCCGCTCCGAGTTCGTTGAGATTGCAGGTGTGGTGTGTTTTGGCTGGGTTGAGGAACCTGAGCTGCTGCCAATAGTTGTGATAGTCAATTAATTTCTCAAACCAATTTTGACAACAAAAGTAGTTGCTGAGAACTACAACAGCGCAGGTAAAATTGCGTTTCTATTTAATCATCGTCAAATTTTGCTCAGATTTCCTCCTTCTAGGGATATAAATAGAATTTTTTTAAAGTCAGCCCGCAGGTATATGTGCAAGCTGCACCGGGGCGGGTAAAAGTAAATTCCGCAAGCTGGGCAAATTTTTGTGGAAATTCAGGAGAGATCGATCGCCCTAATGTTTATATATACTGTCGCCAAATATATACCCACTTCAATGCAACAAAACCAAGTCAAGCTGCTGGCAACCAAACGTCCCGAATGCAATTTCAGCAATGCCAACCTAAAAAATGCCAACTTAAATAGAGCCAACCTAACCGGAGCTGATTTAGGCTGTGCCGGCATAAGTTTCAACCTTGATGCTAATAATCAAGGAGCAAATATGGATTTTAAGGTAAGTGCAGTTTCCGAAAATAATCACCCAGAAAATGCAGTAGTTGGTTTCAACATAAAAGCCACGGATCGAGGAGCCACAATGCGTTCAAACCAGCCGGGATGCGCCGAATTCGATCAGGCTAGATTGCAGGAAACTAAAATGCCCGATGGAAAAATCAACCCTTAATTGCAGCAAATATAGCAATCTCCTGTATCATCATTTGTCAACTTCTTTTCATTCTTTCTGCTCTCTCTTTTCTCTTTCTCTGTGTCCTCTGTGGCCTCTGTGGTTCATAAAAAAAAACCGCCGTCCGAATAACAGACAGCGGTTTTTCAAGCAACTAACAGCCGCCTAAAATTAGTGAGCAGAACCGTTACCGTGATACTTGTCGGTATCGTAGAATCCGTTTTTTGTACCGAAAAACAGACAGCACACAGTGAAAACTGCTGTCAAGACTGCTAAAACTAACTTAACATCCATAATTTACCTGCTCTTGTTCAGTGCGTGGAAATACTCAGATTGTAGAATCTTTTTGGCTAGCGTGGCCATCTACTAGCGTAGCGCCAGATTTGGTTGGCTGCTCGCTGGTGCGACAGTTTCCCGACGGGGAGACGATTCGGGCGATTGTGAAAACAGAAGCCTATAGCCCGGAAGATCCGGCTTGTCACGCAAAGGAACAGCGCACTCCTCGCGAGGCGATGTGAGGGCCTGGGGGGTTCTCGCACGTTCCCGAAAAAAAGCGATCGCGCCTCGCCTCGATCGCCTGGGAAACTGTGTAAAATACTTTAGATCGATCGCACTTTAAGCGCTTTGCCTTTGGGTGTTGGGGAACCGCTGCGACTGGAACACCGGAGTGCCCAATTTCAGAATGCGATCGAGTCAGATGCCATTAGTATTGTCCAAACTTCCCGCATCGGGATTTCTCAAGGAATTGATTTGCCTTGATGTTGGTATATTGGGAACTGTGCG
>DMYK01000130.1 GCA_003483675.1 Microcoleaceae cyanobacterium UBA11344 | reverse complement strand
CAAATTTTCCTCCTTTGCGAGTGAGCGACTAACTACTACAACAGTAACACTTAGAAGCGGAAAGTCGTGCGGATTGTGCCGATATAGATCGTGTTGTTGCTGGCAAAATTACCAGGGTTTGTCACTAAGAAGAAACCGGGCGTGACGGAAACAGAATCACTGAGGTTGAAGCGGTAGAAAGCTTCAGCGTGCAGTGAAAAATCTTTGCCTCCTGGCAACCCAGTGGATGCGGAAAACTCCTCGTACTGTACCAAACTGGGCGGCTGGCCGACTACGATCCCCAGCAAGTCTCCCTGCTGGATCAGGTCAGGAAATCCTAAAGCAGCGGCAAAGGTCGTGCTGGCAGCGCCCGATTGAGTTTTGGAGGCATAGGCCGCCATGACACCGCCCCAAGTGGCGAACGTGACGCGAGGGGTAACGCGCCATTGAAAACTGCCGCCGACAGCGCCGATATTTGAGCGCTGGTTGATGAATCCAGAAGCGTCAGCCGCGCCGCTGCCTGTAAAGGTTCCCAAGCGGCCGTTGGGAGATGAACCGTAGATGACGGTCAAACCAGTTTGGGCGCTATTGCCTAATAGGAATAAAAATTGTCCGCCGGCAACCCAGTTGTCTTTGCCAAATATCGCTCCATCGCTGGGACTGCTGCCCGCTTTCGCGCCGTAAGCTAACTGCAAGCGGAAGCGGCGGCCGATTAGCCAGTCCATCCCCACGCCTGTATCTAAGTCGCCGATTTTTAAGATGGGGTTGGCTTCTCCGAAGCGGGAAATGGCCCCTCGACCGTTGTCATAGAAGGGCGAGTTGGCGGTGAGGACGCTGCTGAGGTTAAAACCTACGGGGCGGAGGGTGAAAACTATGCGATCGTTTAAGACTGGGAAGCGGTACTCTACCGCTGAAAGCTGGATTTTGTTGTCGGTATCTGACTGAAAGGAAAGCAGGGATGTAAAGGTGTTGAGGGCGCTGGGTTCGGCAAAGCCCCGGCCTTTAAAATTCCCTGATTGCAGTTCGATTCGCAGCCTGTCTTTTCCTGTAAAAGTAGTGACAGTTTGCAGCCGCACCGAGTTTGTGAAGGCGAGGTTCGATTTGCCTTCGCCCGGAGGGTTCCCGCCCCACGCTTGAGACAGCGCGAAGATGGCTTCTCCGCCAAAAATTGTCGTGCTGCCGGTAAAACGATTTGCTTCTAATTCTGTTGTCCGCGCTTCTAGCAAGTCAACTCGGCCCCGCAGGGTTCCTAGTTCGGCTGCAAATTCTTCTTGCAGCCGTTGCACGATGCCTAAGTCTTCTTTGGTGATGTAATCGGCTGTCGTGGCTCCTATTTGGCTTCTAATTTGGTCTAAGCAAGCATTCAAGCCAGCCGCAAATTCGTAGCGAGTTAGTGCTCGATTGCCTCGGAAAGTACCGTCGGGGTAGCCAGCAATGCAGCCGTAACGCTCAACCAGGGATTGCAGGGCTTGAAAGGCCCAGTCTGTCGGCTTTACGTCTGAGAGTTGGGAAACAGATGTCACCTGGCTCATTAAGTTTGAGGCTGAGTTGTTTTCTGTTTCTTGAACTACCTGATTGACCGGTGTCGGTGTGCCGATCGGGGCCGCATTTAAGGATTGAGCAATGGCTGTTGCTGCTGCTCCGGTTTGAAATTTTGGTGGTTGATTTTTCCGGGTTTTCCACGCGATCGGATTGGATGAATTGTTTGGTATTATTGGAGACAATTCAGATGGGCTCTTGCCAGTAACAGCGCCAGTAACAGCGCCAGTAACAGCGATTTTGGGCTCTGATATTACTGATTCTAGGTCTGGATTTCTCTCGGTTGGTTCTAAAGGCCGATCGGCTTGGTTATTGCCAGTAACAGCGCCAGTAACAGCGATCGGATTGGATGAATTGTTTGATATTATTGGAGCCAATTCAGATGGGCTCTTGCCAGTAACAGCGCCAGTAACAGCGATTTTGGGCTCTGATATTACTGATTCTAGGTCTGGATTTCTCTCGGTTGGTTCTAAAGGCCGATCGGCTGGCGTCCCCCCTTGGTTGATAGTCGCTGCTGCTTCAAGGATTTGCGGTGAGGAGACAGGGCGATCGCTACCTGTGGGTTCTGCGTTGCTTAGGTTTGTCGATCGCGCCGAGGCGACACCACCGGAGGCAAATTTATGGGGACTGCTCGATTTTGACCAACTGACTTCCCGATCGCCCCTCAGTGGTTCTAAACGGCTTAAAGCAGCGCTGGCAGGCTGCTCTTCGCTTGCAGCAAGGCGCTCCGGCGCTGCTTCCGCAACGTCTCCTTGCCGCTCTAGGGAAGGTAGAGCCTCAGAAGTTTCGGCAATTGCTGCCGGCGATGCCAGCAGGAACCCCCAGATGCTGTACATTAATAAATATTTTGCTTTCATGCTCGCTCCTCACACTTGCAGGTTATAGCCACCACAGCTAAGCTGTATGTTACATTTTTTACCACTTTTTAGGTTAAAAATATTAATTTTTCTTACAAAGCGCAGGATAGTTAAGAAGAGAAACATCTTTGGCTAAAGTTAGTGGCAGTATGCAATACAAGATAGAAGACTAATGGAAATAGCTCTATGCCTGTATCGCCAGCACTTTGAAAAATTCACGGGTAGGGAGCCTGTCTGGGAATATTCAGTTAATACTGAAGTCGTAACTATCGATCGCGCTACCAACAGCGATTTAGTCGTTAATGACCCCCTCCTGTCGCGCCAGCACGCTCAAATCAACAGAAAAGGCGATCGCTATCAAATTACAGATTTCGGCAGCACTGACGGCACTCGCGTCAACAACATCCTGCTTAAACCGAACATTCCTCACTTCTTAGCAAACGGCGACACCATCAGCATTGGCAATAGCGAATTGGGCTTGATCGTTCAGGCAGATGATCAAGCTCCCACTGCTGTTGAAGTTCAAAAACCTTTAGATGAACAGGTAACAGTTGCCGCCGTTGTTACCAGAAGAGGAATTTATTAGTCCGGCTTTTGCTAGCAGTACCGATGCTGTGGTATTAAGCAAGTAGTTTGTTTTGGTGGTGTTTTGGGCGATCGACCTTTTTGTGGTTAATGAATATTTTAACCGCGGATACACGCGGATGAACGCGGATGAAAGAGGGATGTTTTGGGCGATCGCGCTTTTTGTGGTTAAAGACTTAAAAACTATTCATAGCAGATTGTCCAGTTTGCCTATTATTATGGAATATAATTATAATGCCATCATGATCAGTTAAGCTTAAAATGAACACGAGAATCAGCAAAATCAAAATAGCCCTAGAACAGTTGAGCGAAGATTTGCTGGACTTTTCTGATGATATTTGGCTGAGTATTGACCATAACGACTCCGAAGCACTGGATTTTGGCTACCGCTTAAAAAAGGACTATAACGAGCAAGTCGATACTTTTAGTAAAGTGGTTCAAAATATAGGTTCTACTCTTGCACAGTTTGAAAACATCTCTATCTTGAATGACTCTAATACACCGATTTACGATCCGGGACATGAGGGGAAAGAAAACAAAACTTTTCAGTATAACGAGAACCAAGCCCACAGTATCAATGAAGATTTTTGCTATAAGCGACCATGCGGAATGAAACTGGAAAATCAAATATATGAAAGATTGAATACATGGAAGGCAATATACAGGACAACGATCAAACATCTATCCCATAAATCTCCCGATATTTTTAACCAACTGTCCGAAAGTGGGTTTGCAAAAGGTCGCCGAAAAGATAAAGTTTATGTTTCTCCTACCCCCGATTCGATGAAATGCCCTGAAAAATTCGCTGGAGGACTCTACTTTGAAACCAACTTGTCAGCTAACTCGATTCGTGACAGTATCCAAAAGCTATTGAGAGTGTTTTCTATCCCGGATAGCGAGATAGTTTTCTATCTACGTGAAGACAAAGATCCAGACTAACTTGGGGAATAGCGGAGATCCGGGCAAAATAAAACATGACATTCATAAATTCATCAAAAGCCCGTGAAGCGAAGCTATCCCGTAGGGAATCGCTCTTTCCATTCATTCATACAATAGGAGAATGGTAAAAGGCGATCGCCCTTCACCGAAATGCTTAATTCGATCGCACTTTTTCCTGTTTTTCCCGCAAAAACTCGGCAAAGTCGCAGACTTCAGCCACTAACTCGTCAGATAAATTATCTAAAATCGACAGTAAATGCGATCGAACTCCCATCATTTCGCCAGCAGATTTCACTAATTGCAACTGATGCGGATAAACTGTTTCAACGCCTATAGTTTCCATAAATGCCCCTGATTCATCCTGGGTTGCAGGAACAAAATTCCCGCCAACTTCGGCTTTCACCCATCCGCCAAATAATTCTACTAAATAGGCTTCACCGTTCTGCAAAACCTCAACAATTGCCCCGGTTGTTTCTGGGGGTGCAATCTCGCCATCAGCGAGGGGGATTGCTTCGATTAAATTAACTGCATCGAATAATTGAAATTTGCTCATTGCTCTTTCCTTCGTGTCCTTCGCGTCTTCGCGGTTCAATAATACTAATTCTTCGTGTCCGAAAAGAGTAATGCGATTCCTCCCACTCTTCCTTAATGTCCCAATAACTTATCTCGC
>DMYK01000035.1:486-7798 GCA_003483675.1 Microcoleaceae cyanobacterium UBA11344 | reverse complement strand
GAAAAAGCTCGACAATATTTGCTAAATTATGTACAGCCGCGATTGGTTTGGGAATGCACACTAATGGGAATCTGTCAATAGATTTTAGATTAGAGAATTGAATAGTTAATCAGCAACGGCTAAAAAAAAGAATATGCAGTAAGATTAAATGAACCGCGAGGCACGCGGACGAGAAGGAAGAATGGAGCATCTTCTTCCTTCGTGCTCTTTGTGTCTTCGCGGTTTAATCATTCCGATTATTTGTTAAACTAGAAATTGCACTCTGTCAAAAACCTTAGATTTATGCACAGGTTATTCACTGGCAAACTGCGAGTAGATCATTTAACAATACCGATCGCCAATCTTCCAGCAAATCTATCGGGTACTAAACTCGTACAACTGACTGATTTTCACTATGACGGGAGGCGGCTGTCGGAATGGTTGCTAGAAGAGGCGATCGCTGCGGCTAATGAAGCTGAAGCAGACTTAATTTTATTAACCGGGGATTTTATTACTTGGGAACCTGCGCCGATTTACGGCTTAGTAAAACGATTAAAACACTTACAAAGTCGGGTGGGAATTTACGCTGTTTTGGGCAACCACGACCACTATTGGCCGGGGGCAAAAATAGAAGTTGCTAATGCTTTAAATAGTGTCGGCATTCGAGTTTTGTACAACGAAGCAATCTATCCTTTGGGGTCAGAATTAGCTTTAGTCGGATTAGCGGATTTTTGGTCGGGCGATTTCAAACCTGAACCTGTAATGGCATCTGTCGATCGAGAAATTCCTCGAATTGTATTGTCTCACAATCCCGATACTGCTGAAAAGCTGCAAAAATACCGGATTGATTTGCAGTTATCGGGACACACTCACGGTGGTCAAATAGTTATTCCCGGTATCGGGCCTTTGTATGCTTGGGTAAGAAAAATTGGCTATGCTATTCCTCAACCAGTGCGAAAGTGGATTCCTTTGATCTCAGCTTGCGATCGAGTAGTTACTCACTGGGAATGGGCTAGTGGTTTGCATCAAGTTGGTAATAATTTACTATATGTGAATCGCGGTTTGGGAACCTATGCACCCGGAAGGCTATTTTGTCCGCCGGAAGTGACAGTAATTACTTTAATTTGTCCATGACTTAATTATATTGCTGGATACAAAGCCTATATGTCATGCTGAGTGTAACGCAGCATCTCGGAGCCTATATGTCATGCTGAGTGTAACGAAGCACCTCGGAGCCTATATGTCATGCTGAGTGTAACGAAGCATCTCGGAGATGCTTCGGTTCCCTCAGAATGACAGTATTAGTTTTAAATGCCTTCATGACTGTCTATTTTTAACTTCCTTCTCCAAAGCGATATCCTCTGCCGTAAACAGTGTGAATTAGCACCGATTCGCCGGGAGCTTCTATTTTGCGGCGCAGCAGGCGAATCTGAGCTGCTAATACATTGCTACTCGGTTTTTCGGCTTCGCTCCACAAATATTGGTGAATTTGTTCGTGTGTCAGCAATTGACCGGGATGACGCATTAAATATTCTAACAACTGACATTCTTTTTCTGATAAATCAATTGTGCGATCGCCCCGATAAGCTAACTGATTGTCGTAGTCTAGTTGCAAATCACCAACTTGTAGCCTTCCCACAGCAACATCGGCATCAAAAGTAGGAGGTCGCCGCAGCAAGGCGCGGACTCTGGCCAGCAGTTCTCGCAATTCAAAAGGTTTTACCAGATAGTCGTCAGCACCGGCATCCAGTCCTTGTACGCGATCGTCTAGAGTATCTTTAGCGGTGAGAAATAGCACAGGTGTATTCCGTCCTTGCGATCGCAATTGTTGACAAATTGCCAATCCTGTTTGTTTCGGCAACATCCAATCCAAAATTAGCAAATCGTAATTTCCTTGCATTGCTAAATTGCTGCCACTTGCCCCGTCAAAAGCCACATCAACCGTATAACCCTCGCGGGTTAAAACTCGACTCAAGGGGTCAGTCAACTCAACTTCATCATCAACTAAAAGAATCCGCATTCTGATTTTTTGTTTTTTATTTTTTATTTTATATTTTGGCAGATCATCTTTAACTAATTCCGATTTATGTAGGTTTCAATATAACATATACATCCACAAAAATATTAGCAATACCTAAAAATGTTGGGATATTTGAACAATTTGTGCTATTGTAGTTTAGGAAAAAGCTGTTTCCGCTCAGGCTGCGCTTATCCTCAATCCCGAATTCAGCAATTTACAATTTCAAACCAGTATGATTACCGTAGCACTTCCCAAAGGCGGACTCTTAGCAGATAGCATTCGACTGTTTAAATCTGTTGGATTAGACTTCAGTGCTTTTCTAGATTCATCTAACCGCCAACTTCAAATTTATGACCCTACCGGAACAGCAAAAGCTTTGCTAGTCAGAACCCATGATGTGCCGGTTTATGTGGAATATGGTCAAGCGGATTTAGGGATTGCTGGTTATGATGTTTTGCGGGAAAAAAAGCCAAAAGTTGCAAGTTTAATTGATTTAAAATTTGGTCAATGTCGGCTGTCGGTGGCGGTGAAAGAATCTAGTTCTTACCGCAGAACTGTGGACTTGCCACCTCATGGTAGAGTTGCTTCTAAATTCGTCCACTGTGCGAGGGAATATTTTCACAATTTGAATTTGCCGGTGGAAATTGTGCCGCTTTACGGTTCTGTGGAATTGGGGCCAATCACGGGGATGTCGGAGGCAATTGTGGATTTGGTGGCGACGGGCAAAACTTTGCAGGAAAATGGTTTGGTGGAGATTGATGTTTTGTTTGAAAGTTCGGCTTATTTGATTGGCCATCCTTTGAGTTACCGTTTGAATGCCGGTGGGGTGAATGAGGTGATTGGGAAGTTGAGAGAGCAAATTTTGACTACTGTTTAAGAACCCCAAAATATGACGGGCTATAGCCGAAGTCAGAAGTCAGAATTCAGAATATCTATTTCTGACTTCGGCTATATTTTACGAATTTATCTATGACAGCAACAGCAAAATTCTATATTGTTAAACGTCCCGCAGGCTGCGAAATTCTGCCACTTTCCCAAGTCGAAGAACCAAACCCCAGGATTCATGAAAAATGGGACTCTGATGATTCGCCAGAAATGCGATCGCCAGCCACATCGGCCTAATTCGCGCCGGCAAATGTCAACCGCAATCAATAAACTTGAGTCCTGATTCGATAATTTTTGTGTCCCTGACCGCTACTTAGGTTTGGGCTGTGCAGCGTTCGCTTTAGGTGGCGCAGCATTCGGTTTCGACTCGGCCTTCTGATTCCCTGTTTTACCAGTAACTTTGTTTGTCAAAACCTCCAAAGCTTTCGCGTACTGCGGATCTGCTGTCGTACCAATTTTAGCTCGATCGCGCCTCAATTCCTCTTTTTGAGCATCAGTCAGTTCAAGCTTAAAATCCGGTTCAATACCCAAGTGATTGATATCCCGTCCGCTAGGAGTAAAATATTTAGCGATCGTCACAGCTAAACCGGCACCGTTACCAACACCGCGTACCGACTGCACCAAACCTTTACCAAAGGTCTTTGTTCCCACCAAAACCGCACGCTTGTTGTCTTGTAAAGCACCGGAAAGAATCTCGCTAGCACTTGCAGAACCGCCGTCTACCAGTATCACTAACGGTTTGTCAGTGAGCGCTTTTTGATTTGCTATTTGTCGATCGGTCTCACCAGCTCGATCGACCGTCGAGACGATCGTACCTTGTTTGAGCCACATCCGAGCAATCTCAATACTCCCGTACAGCAAGCCGCCCGGATTGGAACGCAGGTCTAAAATATAACCTGTCACCTTTTTCTTTTCCAAATCCTGCATAGACGATCGCATTTCCGATGCAGCATTTGCACTAAACTGATTTAGGCGAATATAGCCGATTTCCCCGATCGGACTTTTCTGCACCGAATGCCGCACGGGATGAATTTCTATCTTAGCCCGTTTCAGCTTAAATTCTATTTCCTTATTGTTGCGGACAATAGTCAGCGTCACCTCAGTATTAACCGGGCCGCGAATCAAATTTACAGCTTGATTCGTATCCATACCATCGGTACTCTTGCCATCTATTTTAGTAATAATATCTTTTGATTGAATGCCAGCCTTAAAAGCAGGAGTATCTTCGATCGGCGAAATCACCACCAACTTCTTAGTTTTCTCATCTTGAGTCAACTGAAGCCCCACTCCTGTCAATTCTCCAGAAGTGTCAACCTGCATATTTTTGAACTCTTCCGGGTTCATGAACCGCGTATAAGGATCATCCAGCTTCTTCAGCATTTCCCGAACAGCCTTATAAGCTTGCTCATCGCTAGTATAAGTCCGGTTCAAATAATCATTCCGCACCGCTTTCCAGTCAACCTGGTTAAAAGTGCCATCTACATAACTTTTGTCAATAATCTGCCAAACTTCATCAACCAACTCTTTAGGACTTCCCCTAAAAGAAGCCAGAGATTTAGAACTGCATCCAGTGTTAGCAAGAGTTACAGCAGTAAGTACCACCGCTGCTGCACTTAGAACAAGCCCTCGTTTTGTTATAACCATTTGTCTGACGCGCCGGAGGAAAAGAATTGAAAATAGTTACGCTCAATCTAACACAAGCAAGGCCCGGTCGCAGTTGGCGTACATATATTATTTAATTTTGTTGGGTTCTGCGGTATCAACTTAAGAGTGAAACCCTCTGTCTTTCTCGTTTGTATCGCAGTCTAGATCCCCCTAAATCCCCCTTAAGAAGGGGGACTTTAACCCCACCTGTCCCCCCTTAACCAGGACTTTGAGCGCTCTTGTCTCACCCCCTACTCCCCGAACTCGCGGGGGGTTAGGGGGGATCTCCGGGTTTAAAAACACGCATTAGGGGCGATCGAGAGGAATTAAGGCTCAACCCAGCGATCGTCCGATTTAATCAAATCAATCAATGCTGCCACCCCTTGGTCTTCCGGCACCTTCTTAATTTCATCCCGGCCCCGGTACAGCGAGATATAACCCGGTTGCTTCCCGACATAACCGTAGTCAGCATCCGCCATTTCTCCCGGCCCATTGACAATACAGCCCATTACTGCTATGTCCAAACCCGTGAGATGCTTCGTCGCCTCTCTCACTTTGTGTAACACTTCCTCTAAATTAAACAAAGTGCGACCGCAGGAAGGACAAGCGACATACTCAACCATCGTTTTCCGCAGTCCCAAGGCTTGCAGAATGCTGTAGCAGACAGGAATCTCCTTTTCTGGGGCCTCTGTAAGTGAGACGCGGATGGTGTCGCCGATGCCATCAACTAACAAAGGTGCAAGGCCTGCGGTGGATTTGATGCGACCGTATTCGCCGTCGCCAGCTTCCGTCACACCCAAATGCAGCGGGTAATCCATGCCCAAATCATCCATCCGCTTGACCATCAAGCGGTAGGCGGCAATCATCACCGGAGCCCGCGAGGCTTTCAGGGAAAGTACGATATTGCGGAAGTCGAGGGATTCGCAAATTTTGATGAATTCCAAGGCCGACTCTACCATGCCTTGTGGCGTGTCGCCGTAGGTAAACAGCATCCGTTCGGCGAGGGAACCGTGATTGACCCCGATTCGCAAAGCTTTGCCTTGGTCGCGCAGGGAAATCACTAGAGGTTCCAGGGTTTCGCGGATTTTGTCGCCAATTTCCCCGAATTCGGCTGGTGTGTATTCGGTTCTGTCAGTTGTGGGTTTCTCGAACACGTACAAACCCGGATTGATTCTCACTTTGTCTACGTGTTTGGCCACTTCGAGGGCAATTTTCATGCCGTTGTGGTGGACATCGGCCACGAGGGGCACTGGTTGGTAGGTGGCGTGCAGTTTTTGCTTGATTTCGGCTAATGCTTTGGCGTGGGCCATGCTGGGCACGGTGACGCGGACGATTTCGCAGCCAATTTCGTGTAAGCGCCGAATTCCGGCGACTGAACCGTCGATGTCGAGGGTGTCTTCGTTGATCATCGACTGAACTACGACGGGATAGCCGCCGCCGATGGTAACACTCCCGACTTTGACTGGCCGGGTTTTGCGGCGTTTGATGCTGGTGTCGAATGCGGGTTCGGCGGAGGGGGTTTTAGTGGGATTGGGCAGAGTTTGCATAGTTGGTTGGTAGATTTCTGTTACCAAAAGTTTATAAAATTGTGTCGCCTGTTTTTTAGGTTTGCACAAAAAGGGTCATCCAATTTGAGATTTTAGATTTTAGATTTTAGATTGAACCCCCGGATTCGTCCGGGGGCTTGTTTAACAGTTGATCAATTTTAGGTACAATTTAAGATTCTTGTGGGCGATCGCATCTAGCAAAATTATCTAGATGGTTTGGAGTCTTAAGCATTTATGCCGGGTCGTCGGATATTCTGAAGCGCGATCGCACTTGTTAACTCATCAATTCATGCAAGTGCAGACTCCAACCAAGCTATTACATCCTCTTGAGTCGTAAAATCTAATAAAGCTTCTCCTAAATCATCTAACTGTTCACCAGATAACTGCTGGATATTAGCTTCAATTTCCGGTGCAACCTCGCCCACACGTCGCACAATCTGACGCAGAATTAATGCTATTTGTCCTGCAATTTTCCCCCTTTCTATCCCCTGTTCAATGCCTTGTTGCAGTCCGATTTCTATCCCTTTCATCACCGAGCCGAGCTGATCTTGGATGAACATTTCTCGCTTGTCCAAATCTTCCGCTTCTTTGACTGTCAAATTTGCTCGATCGGCAATTATCAGCGCGCTATTAATCTCTGGTACTGAACCCAGTGTAGCTGGTACTGCATCCAAACTAGGACTGTTTTTCAGGAAGTAAATCCACTTTTCCGCTAGAGTTTCGAGTTCGTTCAATTCTTTTTTGAACTTCGGCAACTCAACAAACACTAACTTTAACTCACAATTTGGATAGGCAAATTTCTCTTCTGTTTCTGTGAAAACAAAGTGAGAAATCAGTTTTTCGGTATTTTCAAATAAGATAAAATCGGTGATGGTTAAAGCAATCACTGGATTTAATTTTAAGTAGCCTTCTCCAGCTTTGAGTTGAGTTGAATAGGTTTTAGCTGCATTGTAAACTACTCTTTTTTCAAAAGCGGCGACGTTGAGTACCTGCATTTCCACAATCACTGTTTTGTTGCCGGTGATTTTAGCTTTGACATCCAGGTAAGTGTCTTTCAATCCTGTAACGCTGGCTGCTGAATAAGGGTCAATGATTTCTAGGTCTTGAATTGTGGGTTCTCCGTCATAGAGCATTGCATTCAAGAAGCTAATCAAAATTTCTGGATGTTCGGAAGAGCCGAATATCCTTTTGAAGGCAAAATCTGTTTTGGGACTGATAAAACGCATATATAGAAAGA
>DMYK01000035.1:0-440 GCA_003483675.1 Microcoleaceae cyanobacterium UBA11344 | reverse complement strand
GAAGTCGATGTGAAAATGCCATACTTGAGCGATTTTTAGGTTTGTAGTTGCGCTGAGCGCGAGTCAACGCGCAACTACAAAGCTTTTTTCAATGTGACACTTGGCCTTACTCCTGTATGTAAATGGAGCTATCAGCCTGTAGCTCGATCGGCATTTGCAGCAGACATCACTAGCTTTCCAGCTATGTCCATCGTCGCCAGCTTCAGCACTTCATTAAAAGCTAAACCCCGAATTTTTAGCTCCCATCGAATGCCTTTTGCTTTCATCCGCTTGGCTTTCCGCATATCGACATCAGCAGCTTTTTGATTCAAGAGTAAATATTTCATTGCTGCTGTGGCTTCATCTTTTTTGGGATATCCAATATACGCAATAAATCCGCCGTTCCAGTGATTGGCGTTGCGGATGCTGCTGGTAGTAGCAACTCTCGGACTAAAGCGGTT
>DMYK01000628.1:303-13339 GCA_003483675.1 Microcoleaceae cyanobacterium UBA11344 | reverse complement strand
CCCGCCCGCGATCTCAATTCCGGTTGCATCGGAATAATAACTAATAGGTCGTAAGATTAAATGAACCGCGAGGCACGCGAACACGAAGAAAGAGAAATAAGCAGATTCTGTTCTTCCTTCGCGCTCTTCGCGTCTTCGCGGTTTAATCATTCCGATGCAACCGGATTTGCTATGAAAGGCTTATTGAGAATCGTGCTCTTCGGCGAGTTAAAACGGAATTGGATCGTAATCGGGATTGTCAGCTTCCTTAGAGGAACTTGACGGGCGATCGGACTCTGAATTTGGAGACTGATGGGAGTTCCAATCAGAGCTAGAAGTGCGATTAGCGCCTCCTGGAGCGCTGCTAGAACTGCGGTTTCGCGAACCCATAGGTACCACATTGCTAGGCACTGTCGGAGGCGTACTGTCGCGAATTTGAGCTGGTTCCGAGCTGGTTCTACTTGCAGGAACTGAACTCATAGAACTGATTGAATCGGCTCCGAGACTATGAATTTTTTGAGCTGTCATTTCAGCACGCTTTTCTTTAATACCATCTCTTTCGATCGTATTCATGCCCAGTCGGCCTTCAATAATCACGCGATCGCCCTCGTGATATTTATCGTGAATTTCCACTGCCAAATTGCCCCATCCGATCACCTTCAAATGTTCGGGCGGATCTTCGGGTTTTGGGCCTGGAAACTGCACCAGCATTTCAGCGATCTGAAGTTGATTGTCTGGAGTATAACGGAGTTGCGGTTGTTGAATTATTTCCGCCATCAAAATGAAGCTATTCATAACGTAATGGGAATTGGGAATTGGGCGAAGCGAAGCGGAGGGATTGGGAGTTGGGAATTAGGAATTGGGCATTGGGCATCGGGCATCGGGCATCGGGCATCGGGAATTGGGCATCGGGAATTGGGAATTTGTTAGTTCCATTACCCATTACCCATTATCCATTACCCATTACTCGTTACCTAATTTATTCTGGCGCACCGCAGCCTCAGTTTGGGTGACAAAATCGTTGACCAGGGCGCGGTACTCCTTCAAAGTTTCAGCTACCCAATCTCGGTCATCGCTGTTGGCGAAGATGTGCACGATGGGTTCGCTAGCATCGGGCAAAACTAATATCCAATTGTCATTGTCATAGTTGAAAATCTTGACCCCATCTATTAATTCTAGATGATCGGGCGAATGAGTTTCTACTAAATATCGCATCAGCGAACCCTTGACCATCCAAGGACAACGGACGCTGTAACTGCGGTGAGTGACGCGGGGAAGTTCAGCCTTTATTTGTCCGAGCGATCGCTCCTGAATCGTCATCATTTCGATCACTTTAGCAATGCAGAACATGCCGTCAAATCCGGGATGCAATTGTGGGAAAATAAAACCCATACTGCCACTGCCGCCCAAAACCACATTAGGATTCCCGTGAGCGGCTTCCATCAAAGCAGTTGGGTTCGCCTTAGTGCGGATTACCTTGCTTTGGTAGCGACGGGCGATCGCCTCTACGGCAGACGACGCATTTACTGGTACTACCACTGTACCTCTGGGATGAGAAGTCAGCATCAAATTTACCATCAGCGCCGTCAGCATTTCCCCCCGAATCGCTATTCCCGATTCGTCTACCAAAATTAACTGTTCGCCATTGGCTGAAACTTGCACCCCAAAATTAGCGCTGAGAGCTTTCACCACCCGGCCGAGTTGGTCGAGCAAATATTCCCGCTCCCCGTGGCTCAGAGAACTTTGTTTGAGACTAGCATTGAGCACCACCGCATCGCAGCCAAACTTAGCTAGTATTTGTGGCAGAAATGCCCCGGAAACTGCGTAAACGTAATCGATTACCACCTTAGAATTGCTGTAGCGAATTGCGTCAACATTCATCTGCCGCTCAAAGGTGCGGGAGTAAACCTCAAGAGATTGGTCAAAGTACGACATTTCCCCAATTTCAGGAATTAGCGCCCGTCGCAAATCTTCCTTAAAATAAGCGCCCTCGATTTTCTTCTCCACCGCTTTAGTAATATTGATGCCTTTGATGTCGAAGAATTCAATTAAAATGTGGTCGGAACGATCGGGCGAAATGCGAACGTGAATGCCGCCAGCCACTGACAGAGTACATGAAACCGATCGCGCGATCGGAATTGCCGTCGATTCCAAATTGACCACACTAATTCCCACGGACATCAAACCAGCAATCAAGGACCTAGAAACCATCCGCGAAATGCTCCGCTGATCGCGAGAAACCGATACCGAAGACCCCGGTTTCAAAGTCGAGCCGTAAGCCGCGCCCAATTTCACCGCAAATTCCGGGGTAATATCAATATTTGCCAGTCCTTGAACGCCCCGCTGACCAAACAAATTCCGCTTAGCTTGCTCTCCCCAAATTAAATTATGATTTAACAAAGCGCCGGATTCAATATTTTTGCTCGGCCAGACGCGGACGCTTGGCCCGACTTGCGCTTCTTCTCCGACGATGGACATCGAACCCACAACAGCACCTTCCAATATGTGAGCGCGCCTGTCTACGCGGGTGCTCCGACAAATCACGCAGGCCCTGAGATGAGCATCTTCGCCGATAATTGCTCCGTTCCAGACTATAGGACGTTTGAGGTTGGCGTCGGCGCCGACAGTGACGTTATCTCCGATCACGGTACCAGCTTCGATTTTGACTCTAGCTCCAATGCGACAGTTGTTGCCGATCATGGCGGGTACTTCCACGATCGCGCTATCATCAATAAAAGTATTCTGACCCACCCATATTCCCGATTGCACTTGGTCGTAGTAGCTCAAATCCAGTTTGACCTTGAACTGGAGAGCATCGTACTGAGCTTCTCGGTAGACATCTAGCTGGCCGACATCGCACCAGTAACCCTCGGCGATGTAGCCATACATCGGCTCGCCTTTTTCCAGCAGCAAGGGAAACAAGTCTTTTGAGAAATCGCACTCTTGAGTGGCCGGCAGGTAGTTCAAGACTTCCGGTTCTAAAATGTAGATGCCAGTATTGACAGTATCGGAGAAAATTTCGCTGCTGGAGGGCTTTTCCAGAAAGCGACTGATCCGGTAATTTTCATCAGTAATCACGACTCCGAATTCCATCGGGTTGGGAACGCGAGTTAAAATTAACGTGGCTTTGGATGCCTTGCTGCGGTGAAATTGCAGAGCAGCCGTCAAGTTAAAATCTGTGATACTGTCGCCACTAATTACCAGGAAAGTTCGATCGAGCAATTCCGCAATATTTTTGACACAGCCTGCGGTGCCGAGAGGTTGGTCTTCCTCTACAGCGTAAGTCATTTGGACGCCAAACTCGCTGCCGTCACCAAAGTATTCGCGCATGACATCGGGAAGATAGTGCAGCGTGGCAATAATTTCCGTAATGTCATGCCTTTTGAGCAAATTGATAATGTGTTCTGCGATCGGGCGATTTAAAATTGGGACCATCGGTTTGGGCAAATCGCAAGTCAGGGGTCTGAGCCTCGTTCCCGACCCCCCAGCCATCAGCACTGCACGCATAAAATCCTCCTTGCTTAAAAAGCACTCCTAATTATTTTTAACTCGAATGAAAATCTCAAATTGTTGGGTCAGCCGTCAGATCTCAGCTCTTAATTAATTATTATCCGTGAGTCTCCGAAATCTTGGGCGCTTCGACTACGCTCTGTGACCGGTTGATCCCCGGTAGCGAGTGCACTTCGACTACGCGAGCGTGAACAGTGTGTTCAAATTCGCGTCAGCCGATTTGAGATTTGAGATTTAAGATTGATCCCACAAATGAATGCGGGGCTGGCGATCAGGATGCGGAGGTGTTTTCTGGCTCCGTCCGAGTCTGCGCGTTGGAATGAATCCGGGAGCTGGAGATCAAATTGCTTTCGGTCTGAGAAATGATAGATTAAGGGTAGCGCTTTAACGAGCTGACCCAAAATCCGATCTCTTACTTAGGGGTTTTTGAAATGAGTGAGTTAATTAGCTTGGCATTGTTGATCGCTTACGGCGGCGGTATTTGGAAATTTTGGAATGGTTTCGATCGCACCAACTTCGACAGAAGTTTTCCAAATCGGTTGAAGCTGTCGCTGCTGTGGCCTGCATTAATTTTTAATAAGCCTTATCGCCAAAACTTTACAAAGGCACTCAAAGCCTCCAAAAGGTAATTCCAGAATGTCTAAAAAGTCCGATCGTCCAGCAGCAGGTTCAGAGCCAACTTGGTTTGCCAAGGGAAAATCAGATAGCTGGCAAGTTTTACTGTCACAGGTTGCTTCCCGGTTCGATCGCGAATACCGAGGAGAAGCTTTCGCTTTACCCGAAGAAGTAGAAGCAATGCCGATTTTTCGGGAATCAGTCGCGGGCACTCTGCAAGCTAAAACAGTTTCTCCCTTCTGGCAAATTGCCAAACCTCAAAAAAATCAGCGCTGTTTAGATATTGGCTGCGGAGTCAGCTTTTTAATCTACCCTTGGCGAGACTGGGAAGCATTTTTTTACGGTCAGGAAATCAGCAGCGCCGCCAGAGATGCCTTGAACGCTCGCGGCCCTCAGCTCAATTCTAAGCTGTTTAAAGGTGTAGAATGGGCCCCCGCTCACCAATTGAATTATGAGGAGGCTCAGTTCGATTTGTGCATAGCTACAGGCTTTAGTTGTTATTTTCCGATCGACTATTGGAAGATTGTGATGGGAGAAGTCAAGCGAGTTTTAAAACCAGAAGGTAACATGGTTTTTGATGTCCTCAACCCCGAAGCTCCCCTCGCGGAAGATTGGGCAATTTTAGAAACTTATCGAGCCGGCGAAGTATTTTTAGAGACAATTGAAGACTGGGAAAAATTGATTAAAAATGCTGGCGCTAAAATAGTCAAAAAGCAGAGCGGCGAACTGTTTCAAATGTATAAAGTTAAATTTTAAGGGGAATTGGGAATTGGGAATTGGGAATTGGGAATTGGGCCTTGGCCTTGGAACTGACAACTAAAACTAACAACCAAAAACCAAGAAATAACAACCAACCAATTACCGATTACCCATTACCGATTCCCAATGCCCAATTAACCATTAATTTTCGGTAGCGGTGGGAGAGGGCGCAACTTCAGGCGACGGCGACGGTTCGGCGGCGGGAGCAGGCGCTGGTTCAGGCTCAGGCGACGGTGAGGCGGCGGGAGCAGGCACAACTTCAGGCTCAGGCGACGGTGAGGCGGTTTCAGCAGGCGAAACTTCAGGCTCAGGCGACGGCGACGGTGAGGTGGCTGGTTTCGGCTCAGGCTCAGGCGACGGTGAGGTGGCTGGTTTCGGCTCAGGTGACGGCGACATGATGGGCCCTGGTTTCGGTTTGTTTGGGGCTGCGGGAGGCTTCTCCCACTGCGGTTTCACTTCTTCAGTCGGGGCGGTTGGTGGCGACTGTTGGCCTGCTGGTTTTGGCTCAGTGGGGACTGTACGTGGGGCTAGAGGAGCTCCGCCGCAGATTTTCGGGTCGTATTTAAACTCGACAGTCAATTGGTAAAGCTTGTGCGTGCTGGCTGGTGGAAATATTAGAGAAGGGTTAATAATCGCAGTTTCAGCGGCCTTGTCGAGAATACCATAACCCGTCGGGACGATCGTTCTAGGGCTAGCAACGATCATGCCTTGGGGGTTGACAACTGCTCCGAAAACTGATACTCCTTCGAGCTGTTGCGAGCAAGCTGCTGTCGGATAAGGAACATCCACAGGAGTCGGCCCCGTCGTTGCTAAGTTAGGATAAGCCCGTTTAAATTCGTTAAACAAGGCAATATATTTATTTCCACTATCGAGCAATGCTTGTCGATCGCCCGATAAGTTTGAATCCGATAGTCCCTGCTGAAAATTTCGATTATTCTGATCAAATTGTTGCCTCCTCGCTCTTGCTTCGGGAGTTTCTGAGATTTGATTTCTTTTATTCGGATCTTTTTGAGTTAATTTTGGTGCTCCATCGGGTCCAGAATTCGTGCCGCTTATGGGAAACTGAGGGGTAAAGACTGGAGCACCGTCTGGAAATAGTGGCAATCCGCCTCTACTGGTGATGATCTTTTTGAGTGTCTCCCCCTCATCTTCGGCAACTGGGCCCGGAAGTTGGGGCGATTCCGTCAATGACGGCAATGATGGCGGTGGTGGGATATTGCGATCGAAATTACCGGGTAGCGGCGGAAAAATCACACCGGAATTCGGCAGTTGCGGGATGATAGTCTGTATTTGCGGAGCAGGAGTTTTGAGAGTTAGGGGTGGAGTTGTGGGAGGTGGCGGGGCTGTGAATGAGGGGGAGGGGAGAGGGAGAGGGGAAAAGAATCCTGGGGGTGGCATTCCCGGCGGCATGGCCGGCAAGTTAATGACTGAAGGTTCCGGTGGCAAGGGCGGGGCTAACTTGGGAATGGGTGAAAGGGGAACGGGTGCGATCGAAAATCGCGAATTTGTCGGCCGCGGTGGTATTGTTTGTGGCAGGCGGCTTATTTCTGCGGGAGTTAGCTCGATCAATCCGACTGAACCGGGCAGATTTTTTGATGAATTTCCACCATAAATGAAATTTGAGATCGTAGGGGCGCCGACTCCGAGCGCTCCGTGAAGGCCGATAGAAGCTAGGGCTGCCCACCAAAATGGCTGGCGCAGCGGTTCGGAAAGGGTGTTGGCTAGGGAAGAAGAGTCAGTCATGACGATCGGGAATTGGTTATTGATAATTGGTGATTGGTGATTGGTTACCGATATTTTTTTATGAGGAGCGGGTGAACAGTAAAAATTTGGCAATTTATTTAAAGGTATAAGTGTAACACGATCGCACTTAAAATTACTCGATCGCCAGGGCCTGGGCACAAACCAGCCCCCGCAATACCGTCTTTTCCTGGTTGGTCAACTGAATTAATCAATTAAACACAGATGATCGGTGCGATCGATCGCTGTTTCCAATTCTGTTACAGAAAGCAATTTGGACGGATGACTAAAAAGCTTACTGTATAAGTCTTCTTCCTTCTTCCTTCTTCCGACTTCCATTTCTCTTCTACTTACCACCGATATCGGTAAGTTTTAAAAGGTGCTCCCTCAATACTGAGCAAGTCGATCGGATAAATTGGAGCGCCACTGATCATATATTGGAAGATTTCCCGAACTTCCTCGCCCCGCAGCGACAACTGGTCTAATTCCTTCAGAGAATACCAGCCAGCGCACAAAGTATGCTCATCCGGCTTGCTTTTGGGCGGAGTTTTATCTTCGGGACGAGCCACAAATATCACTCTGAGGCGCACATTGCCCCTAGGCATCACCGTATGCTCTACCCTGAGAATTCCCTCTATGATGACAGAAATGCCCCCTTCCTCGATCGTATTGCGTTGAGCAGATTCGAGCAAAGTCTCCCCTTTTTCCACTCGCCCTGCTGGGAGATACCACTGCTGCTCGTACTTGCGCTCTTGTACCAGTAGAAAACGGTTTTCTAAGTGAACGACAACCAGGGTAAAATACCATGTTTGAATGGGCTCGCGAGCCATAGAAGTAGATATTCCCCAACCAAAAGGTTTAACAAGTGGCAGTGAGATGAGGCACTGTTAGTAATCCAAAGGATGCTTTTGCAAGCGTTTTTGAACGTGAAAAATATATCCTAGCATCCTCCGTCACCAATTCAATAATCTCAAATCTCTAATCTCAAATCAAAATAGATTATACCATTGCCAACAGTGATTTTACCAGGATATTTTGCCACTGCTTCCGACTACCGGGAATTAGAAAAATCTCTGGTCGATCGCGGTTTCCCCAACTGTAACAGTACCACTGGGCAAGAGAGATTGGTTGTTGACTTGAGGCGGGCGGTCGATGGTGCTAATTTTGCGCTTGCTCGATCGCACATCAAACAAATATTACAGCAATACGGTGTCTCTCAAACCAATCTCGTTGGTCATTCCGCCGGTGGCTGAATTTCTCGCATCTATTTGGGATAAAAACCCTACACAGCGACGTGCTTGAGGATGCCCGTTTGTGGAACACCCAACCGTCTACACCTGAATCATTTTAGGCAAGCAGCACCTCTCTAAAGAGCGGTGGACGCGCCAAAATCTAGATTTTGTCAAAATTCACCATCCGAGGGCTTTTCGCTCGTAGGTTCGCTACGTTGGCGCTGCTGGGAAGTCTGTTTTTAGCAAGGGCGGTTTTGGAACTTGGCTGGCTGACAAAAGTTACGAGTTGACTGTCGGTAAGGGGGAGACTTGGGGGATGGAATTACATCGGCAGAAGTGGCTCATTTAGACGGGGGCCGAAAATTTGGTATTGGATGGGGGTTTGGCATTCGCCTCGTTCTCCGGGAAAGTGGTATGATTCACCGGATGTTTTGCTGGCTTGGATTGGGTATTGTGAGAGACGAACCGCGAAGACGCGAAGGACACGAAGGAAGAAGAAGATTTAAAGGAGGTTTTAGTTACAATTTATATTAGGAGTGAGTTTTGTGTTGCAAAACTCGCCCCCGCGATGTTATGTTTGCTTGAATTTTCATCACCAACTGCAACTATTATGATGATCAGCCCAAAATTCCTCAATCCTTTTTTAACTATACTGCCTTTGGAAAATGGCGATCGCCTGAGTCGCGCTGAATTCGAGCGTCGCTACAATGCTATGACAGCAGTAAAAAAGCTGAATTGATTGAAGGAATGGCTTATATGGCATCACCGTTAAGATTCAGAAGTCACGGAAAACCTCATGCTCACATTATGACTTGGTTGGGCATCTATGAGGCTGCTACACCTGGGGTGGAATTGGGCGACAATGCGACTGTGCGCCTAGACGCAGATAATGAACCTCAGCCGGATGCTTTGTTGAGGATTGATGTGGGAGGTCGATCGCAAATCAGCGATGATGATTGTGTTGAAGGTGCGCCGGAATTAATTACTGAAGTTGCCGCTAGCAGCGCTTCCTACGATTTGCACGAAAAACTCAAAGTCTACCGCCGCAATGGAGTGCAAGAATATCTCGTTTGGCGAGTTTATAATTGCGAATTAGATTGGTTTGGATTGAGGGAAGGAGAATATGTACAGCTTGAGCCTAATGCTGACGGGATAATTTGTTCGGAAGTTTTTCCGGGATTGTGGTTAGATAAATTTGCTTTATTATCTGGGGATTTAGCTAAAGTCTTAGAAGTTTTGCAGCAGGGATTGACTGCGGCGGAACATCAAGGTTTTGTGGAAAGTTTGTCTGTCGATTCCGGTTGTACCGGGGTTGATTGTTGTTCTTTAAAAAGTAAAAGTATCTAACAGCGGACGCATTTTACGTTGAATTAGGTTGACCTATTTTGGGATTATGGCTACCTCCAAAATCTGCTCTCAAACAGGAGAAGGAATCGGCACTTCTTCCACTACCGGATGCTTTTCTAAAGTCAAGCGAGACTGAGATGAACCAGACAATCTTTTTAACAATTTCGGTGTCGGATCATGCAGCAAATAAATAATTCGATCGCCCGCTTGCCAAGTTTCTGTCGCCGACATCACCTGCAAATATCCCTGTCTTTCGAGCAACAGCGGTACTAACTCCCCGGCTCGAATCAAGGCTTGCAAGTGAGCCACCTGAAACTCCCATCCCGAAATTTTTAACTCAGTTTCTCCCAGTTTTACTTCTTTGTCACTCAGATATTCGTTCCAATCCTTCAGCGAAAAATCGGAGAGAAAGGCTTGATTGATCTTAGTGTTATTTGCAGCGGTATTCCCTTGCGGATCTTTGGGAAACATTGCCAAAACCTTGGGCGGTGCAAATTCCTCGGCCGCGCGTTGAGCTAATACTAAGTTTACCTCACCGTTGTTAGTCATTGCTAAGAAAGTTCCCATCGAGGCAAGTCCGGCTGCTTCCAAAACGTTATGGTCGAGGGCACTGCTTAAAAAGACTCGCAAACCTTCCCGTTCTGCTTGTTCGCAAGCTTCTGGATTGGTGTCGATAATTGCTACTGATTCACCACGCTCTTGAAACAAGCGGGCAATTAATCGGCTCAAAGGATTTGACCCAACAATAACAGCGCCGGTGGCTGATTTCGAGGTAACTCCTAATAGTTGAGCCATACGTCCGGCTGTTAATCCTTGGACGAAAACTGTGATCATAATTGTCAGGAAAACTAAGGCTTTGATGGAATCGCCACCGTTGATTCCTCGCTGGGTGAGCAAAATGGCAAATAAAGATGCGATCGAAGCTGAGACAATTCCCCTCGGCGCTACCCAGCAAGCAAATAATTTCTGTTGCCAATTCAGCCCGCTGCCCTGCGTACACAGCCAAACGTTAATCGGTCGCACTACCCACATTAATGCTAAAACTGTGAACACACTTCCCCAGCCAAGCGCAACTACACTAGCGAGGGATAAATCTGCCGCCAGCAACACGAACAGCACGGAGATAGCCAGGATTGTGAGTTGACCTTTAAACCTCCTCAGCAGCCGTTCTTCTGGGACAGAAGCGGCTCTGAGGACGATTCCTGAGAGTACGGTTGCCATTAATCCCGATTCGCTGCGGATTTCTTCTGCCAAGCCGAATAATCCCCACAAACCCGCTAATACTACTAGGTTTTTGAGGTCTTCTGACAGAAATTTCGATCGCTTGAGAATGAATCCTAGCAGCCAACCGCCCGCAACTCCGATGACAGCGCCAACTCCTAGCCGTACCATTAAATCTCGGAACAAAACCAGCAAGTCTGTATTGCCATTCAAAACAATGTTCAGTACCAATACTGCCAGAATTGCCCCGACAGGATCGATTAAAACCGCTTCGGCTTCTAGCAAAGTGGCTACTTGTTTATCAACAGAAACCTGTTTGAGCAAAGGGCCGATGACCGTCGGGCCGGTGACGACTACCAGAGAAGCATAGAGAAATGCGATCGACCAAGGAAATTCTCCCAGCCAGTGTGCAGCCATGCCACCACCTATGAGCGTAATTAAAGTACCTACAGTGACTAAATTGCGGATACTGCTGGAAATACGCCCTAAATCTCGCAATTCCAAATTCAACCCGCCCTCAAACAGAATTAACGCTACGGAAAGGGAGACTATAACTTCTAAACCGTTACCCAGCAGATTGGGGTGCAACAAACCCAAACAGTCTGGGCCTGCTAAAATACCGAACAGCAGCAAAAAGACGATCGCAGGAACTTTTAAGTAAGCGGCCAGAACTTGAGCACTGATACCACAGGTGACGGTTAAGACCATCAACAAGGTGATATTAAAGGAGATTTCCATAGATGTAATTTTTACAGGCTTCCCGCTTAGTTTTAAATATTCGATCGCGGGTGACTTGGGTACAGGTGCTATATTTGGCACTTGTACAAACTCTAAACGGCCAATAGATTTTGGCTAAAGTTAAAAAAGGGTTGATATTGGGTGTAACTTTACCAGATAATTCTCTTGGTGTCAAAGAAGGCAATTATGCTTCCGAAGGCTGAAGGCTTAAGACCGAAGCCAGAATGTTTATTTTTGCTAACAGACGGTGGCTTTCGCAATTCTGCACAATAGCGAATCTATCTCAAAAAAGCTTGGTGGTTTGTAGTTGAGCTACAAGAGCGGTCAAGGGAATTTTTCTATCCTTCAATCTTTCTCTTTTTCTTTGTAGTTATGATGTTAAGTGGCAAACTTGTTAGATCAAGGAGATTTTGACAATGAACAGCGATCGAATTAAACCAGGTCTTGGTCAAGAATCGGTTTGGGATTACCCGCGCCCGCCTCGTCTTGAGGTATCGACCAAACAGGTACAGATAATTTTTAATGGCATAACACTTGCCGAAACGCACCGCGCTCAAAGGGTGTTAGAGACAAGTCACCCTCCTTTCTACTATATCTCTCCCGAAGACATCCAAATGCAATATTTGCAACAAACTTCGCAGAGTTCTTGGTGCGAGTGGAAAGGACAAGCCAGCTATTACACTGTGAAGGTAGGAGAAAAAGAAGTAATAAATGCAGCTTGGTTTTACCCGAATCCAACAAAGATATTTGAGGCTATTAAAGATTATGTAGCTTTTTATCCAGGTTTGATGGATAGCTGTTATGTGGATGGAGAATTAGTGCAAGCTCAAGCGGGGGTTTTTTATGGTGGCTGGATTACCAAAGATATTGTCGGCCCATTTAAAGGAGGGCCTGGAACTTGGGGGTGGTAAAAAGTGAGAGAGTCAACCGATTTTAGATTTGAGATTGAAGAATGACAGAAAATACCCCATCATACCAAATCCAGTTGCATCGGAACGATTAAACCACGACTCCGCCAAAAGCGGGAAGAAAGAACAACATCTTCTTCTTTCTCTTCCTTCATGTCCTTCGCGTCTTCGGGGTTCAACAAAACTAAATCTTCCAGTCAAAAAAGAGATATGCTCTTTCTACACAGTCTCGCACCAAACAGGTTAAGCCGTCCAGTGCCTATCCGAAGATGCATAAACTCTTAACCCATCCAACCCGGCAGTTTCCACCATCATCTGAACTTCATCCAGAGTAAAAGTCGCCTGTAGCGAATTGCTGAATAGCTGTTTCTGATGGGAGTTGCAATCTCCCGCATACATCTCCATCAAATTATCTCTAATTCTCTCATCCTCCGGCGCAGTAAATCCCGCAAAAAAATTGCTCCCTGCGGTTTCAACACCAGCTAGACTTCTTGCAAAAAAGGGAGAGGATCGGGCAAATAGTGGATAATGCTGTTAGAAATCACCAGAGCAAAATAATTGTCAAGATAAGACATTGGCTTAGCATCAATCAATTCGAGACCAACTTGCGATCGCACATCAGCCTTTTCCACATTTTGCGCCCCGACTTTCAGCATATTTGCCGACAAATCAATGCCAGTCAAATACCAGTGTGGACGCATTGAACAAAGGGCGATCGGAATTTTCGCCGTACCAATCCCGCATCCAAAACGTTTCCAAAAACCCGTCCCAAGGAAGTAGCACTCATAGAAAAAGGAGCATTAACCCCAGTAAAGTCAATCGAATCGTATTCTATCGCCTCTTTCAAGGAATCCATAACTTCCGGTTCAAGCACAAGCTGCATCAAACTTATCCCATGATCCAAAACATCCATCCATTAATTTTATCCATGAGCCCAGAGAGCAAAACTAGATCTAATCCGCATTTTATCTGCGTTAATCCGCGTTA
>DMYK01000628.1:0-244 GCA_003483675.1 Microcoleaceae cyanobacterium UBA11344 | reverse complement strand
CCGTTACAATTCTTAACCTGTCAAAGCAGCCTTTTCTCTATAAAAAATGACTATTGACATTGGCATAGTTCGTTAATTTTACGAGTTCAAAAGGTTTCAGGCGAAAAAACCCAAATTAGTCATAATGCCCCTGGAGTATGAAAAGTATACCACAAGCCTCAAACCAAGTAAATAGGTAAAATAATTGAGAATGAAGTCAATAATTTTGGTCATTTTTAGAATTTCTTAAGATTTGGGCGGTCAA
>DMYK01000061.1 GCA_003483675.1 Microcoleaceae cyanobacterium UBA11344 | reverse complement strand
TCGCCCGATCGGCCTTTTTCTTGGATTTCTTCTAATTTTCCGCAGAAAGATTGCAGAACGGAACCGGCGGCTAGGGCGGCTTCGGTGGCTATTTCTAAGAAGTTTTGGAGTTGGTTTTCAGTCATTAGTAATCGGTAATCGGTAATCGGTAATCGGTAATTGGGGATGGGTAATTGGGGATGGGTAATTGGGGATGGGTAATTGGGGATGGGTAATTGGGGATGGGTAATTGGGGATGGGTAATTGGTTGGTTGTTATTTGTTAGTTGTTATTTGTTGGTAGTTATTTGTTGGTAGTGATAATTACCCTATTCCCTATTCCCTATTCCCTATTCCCTATTCCCTATTCCCTATTCCCTATTCCCTATTCCCAATAACTATTTCCGATTTTGCTGGCGAAATTCTGCCGGAGTTTGGCGCAGGGCTTGTTTGGGATTCCAAATGCCTCTACCCATTAGTCTCGCCCATTCTTGAGCATTGACAAGTCGCTGCTGATATTTGGTATTGGGCGATCGCCCTGCTGCTAAAGCATAACCTTCCTTCACCAGCAATTCGTTGATCAAGACTCCATCTTGCCACAAATAGCCTAATTTGCGATCGAACCTATCTTTCTTTTCAACATCTGATTCTAACAATACCTGTTTGCTCCCAATTAACTGTTCTAGTTTTTGTTTAGCCAGTTCTCCCCAAGGCTGCTGTTTTAAATCCGGCACATCAATGCCAATCAACCTGATTTGTTCTAATAGTGCAATATTGTCGGATATGCTGGTTATTTCGACTGTTTGCCCGCTGACAGTCCGGCCTACTTTGATGAGAGAGCCTTGGGGAAGTTCGGGTTTTTGGCAGCTAATCAAAAGCAGGGTAAGGGCGATCGCTAATAATCTATAAAGTAGCATTGGGGGGCATTGGACATTGGGCATTGGGTATGAATAATGAAAGTTTTCGATTTTCCATTCTCCCTTGTCGATTTTCCCGATCAATCTTCCTCTATGGGTAAACCGGCGCGCACTTTACCTTTCCCGAAGTAGCGGCCAAATTGTAGTTCGTACACTTCGTCTTCGTCTTGCGTCTCTACTTCGAGGTTAGAACGGGGGTAACTGACGCACAGCAACGCATAACCCTGTTTTTGCAGTTCGAGAGAGAGTCCCATTGCTTCTGGTTGGTGCAGTTCGCCTGATATCACGCGCACCGCACAGGCGGTACAGGCACCGTTGCGACAGGAGAAGGGTAACACTAATCCTTGGTTTTCGGCGTTTTGGAGGATGTAGCGGTTTTCGGGTACTCGCACCGTGTGGCGCGATCCAGTTTGTCTGTTGTGAATTGTAATTGTGTAAGAGCGAGTCATGGGATTTTAGATTTTAGATTTTAGATTTTAGATTACTTTTGGGGGTGAAATCCTTGTTGGGAATGGGTTTGAGCCAAGACTAGGCCCTGCGATCGCTCGATTTTTCCAGCCCGTTTGACACCCTACTCATATTAAACAGTAAATTTATGCCGTTAGGCCTTCCCAAATCAGAATTGTTCTGCTAAGATAGTTGAGCTGTGGCTAAAAAGACCAAATTCAAATTTGGAGAGGTGGCCGAGCGGTTGAAGGCGCACGCCTGGAAAGTGTGTTTAGGGCAACTTAACGAGGGTTCGAATCCCTCCCTCTCCGTTGAATCTTGTTCTACAAGCTTTGCTACAAAACGACTTAGTTAAATATTTAACTAAGTCGTTTGTTTTTGGTATAGACGCTGGGTTGACATACTCACCGCCCTAAAAACTGCGGTGGTTGCGATCGCTTGTCGAAGTATGATTCTTGACACTTCCGAAAGGCGAAGCTAGCGAAAGTAGTCTGACTCTCCTGAAATGTCCATTTAGAGTCGTGGCGATGCCCCATCCCGACTTTTCTCAATTTTAGCTTAAAGCCGTCCTAGAAGGACGGGGTTTTAGACCCATTTTCTTGATAAATCCGGGTTTTTCTGGGGGAAGCGCCCCAACTCATTGGTGACAACTTAACGTTAAACCCGCATTCCGGCTGGGGTTTCAACCCCAGCCTCAAAGCTCAAGTCGTCTCAAGACGACTAATACTAAATCTAGCTTAAATACTCCTTTTATCTGTTAGTCTGGCGTTGCGTGGAAGCAAGTTTTTGTAATTGCGGTTTCCACCGCCGAAATAGAGTTCTAAAGTTGATTGACTATGAGCATTTTTTCAAATACCGAACCCAAAGCAGCCGAATAAGCACGACTGTCCAAAAACCTCGGTTGCTGCTGCATCTTTTGCTCGATTTCATCGCGCTTTTCCTTTCGCAATTGGGCATTAATTCCGAGTGCGACACTCAANNTTAATATAAGACTCTTCGCTGTCAGTAATTAAATCAAACAACTGGATGTCTCGCAGGATTGCCGCCCCTTGTCGGGAACGCAAATTATTGCCCTCTCTCACCACAGTCGGTAATCCAACTTCTAACGGATCTACCGTCGAATTTGCACCGGCGTAGGGATAGGAATCTAGATAGACATCAGCCAGTTGTAACACTGCTTTTACATCCTCGCGGTTCGCCAGGGTATTTAATAAAATTAAACGGTTGCGAGCGATACCGTACTTATTAAATATAGCATACATTTTATTGATGAAGGGCTGTTTGACGTAATCACCAGACCAGGTATTGCCGAAGGGATATAAAACTAGGACTGAATTAGGCACGGCTGCGATAATCTTTGCCCAAGTTTCCCTGAGTTCGGGAATTATCTTGAATGTATTAGCGCCGGAGATAAATACAACTGCTGTTTCGGAAATTCCTAAGCTTTTTCGATCAAACTTAATACTTGCTTCTGCTTTTTGTATGCTATAATTGAAGCAGAATCCTGTCCCGTCAAGCATTACTAACTGTTCGCGATATTGTGATTGCGCTGCTTGTAAAGGTTCGGTCAAATTGCCGGAAATGTAGTAATCCATATTGCGGATGCCTGTAGTTACAGGAGATGCAAAATACGTGGTCTGTAACCGCGCTAGGCGGTGCAAAGCTAGTAAAATGATGTTTTGAGTGGCATTGGTGACGATCGACCCTACAAACAAAATATCCAGGTCATCGGCGCGAATTATCTCGACTTGACTGCTAAGTTCCTGCGGCAACTTCACCAGTTTGTCCGCCCGACTTTGACAGTATATATCCAAAGGGCGATCGCTCGCATTGAGGACATATAAAATAATCTCAAATTTCTCTCTGTCTAAATGCTCAAAAGCCGGGATAGTCGTAAAAGTTTCTGAAATGGGCGCGAAACTTGATTTGAGAATGCCAAGGCGAATTTTGCCTCTGTTAGCGGGGCGTTTTTCAAAGCTGAAGTCAATCTGATGTCCCCTGGCTTTTAGGATAAATTCGAGAATATCCGATCGCTTGGTATAGACATCTTTCAAGTTAGTTGTGCTAAAATAGAGAGGGACAAAGTTAACGGTGTCTGCAAAGATAAGCGCCAGATTTTGCCAAATCTCGGAGTCGGGATTGCTGAAAACGCGACT
>DMYK01000236.1:208-6094 GCA_003483675.1 Microcoleaceae cyanobacterium UBA11344 | reverse complement strand
TTCAATCCCAGCTTTAGCTTGCTTTTGAGCTAGCATTTTTTCGCGGAACTTAGCTGCCATTTCCTCAGCTTTTTCGTACACCAATTCGCGATTTTTGACCATCGCTCCAGGCTCCGGTTCCAACTGCTTGGTGGAAAGAGAAATCCGGCCTCTCTCGGCATCCAAGTCAATAATCATCACTTTCACTTCGTCGTTGACATTGAACACGCTATGAGGCGTATCAATGTGATCGTGCGAAATTTCCGAGATGTGCAGCAAGCCGCTCACGCCGCCGATGTCGATAAAAGCACCGTAGGGCTTGATACCGCGCACAGTACCGATGACCACTTCTCCGACTTCGAGGCGGTTCATCTTGCGCTCCACTAAGGCGCGACGATGACTTAATACTAGGCGGTTGCGGTCTTCGTCTACCTCTAAGAATTTCAAGGGTAATTCTTCGGCGACTAATTCTTCCTTCGGTTTGCGGGTGCTGATGTGAGAACCGGGAATGAAGCCTCGTAAACCTTCTATTCTCACCAGTGCGCCGCCACGGTTGGTAGCAAATACTTGCGATCGAACTGTGGCATCTTCTGCTTGCAGTTGTCGCACTCTTTCCCAGGCTCGCATATACTCGATGCGCCGGATTGACAGGGTTAATTGCCCGTCTTCATTTTCATCGGTGAGGATGAAAAATTCTCTGGTTTCGTTTGATTGCAATACCTCTTCAGGGCTTTCCACTCGATTGATCGACATTTCCTGAATGGGAATGTACGCTGCTGTTTTAGCACCGATATCAATCAGAGCGCCCCTCGGTTCTATACTAAAAACTGTACCCGCTACTACATCGCCCGGGCTAAAGTGATAGTCATATTTATCAAGTAAGGCCGCAAAATCTTCGTGAGTAAAGCCGATGTCTTTGACTGTGGTTTTGAGATTGACCATGCGAATAATTTCCTAGGATTTCTCTCCTTCATGTTTTTCATTTGTGCAGGCAGATATTAGAGATTTTGCTAAAAAAGCGGTTAGCTTCTTGCAAAATCTTTTACGAAAGTCAGTTTTTGCCAACTTTTGCCCGGTGCAACCGCACACCGGCGCTTGCCATTGCTCTTAATTCCAACTCTGGGTGAAAACGTTTAATTTTAACATTCAGAGTCCAATAGAATATTATACCCGATCGGCATACTGGTTTCAAATTAATTTAGACCAGGTAGGGAAACAGCATTGCCTTGTCCATTCGAACCATCAGGACAAGGCATTGCCCTGTCCCTACAATTAAATTGATTATTTTGGGGTAGGGAAACGGCATCGCCCTGTCCAGAGTTGCCTGACAGTCAACGGTCAACTATCACTGACGGTGCAACCGGAATTGATCTAACGCAGGATTCCCGGTTGGCTCGATCGCACTCATCCGCTTCCGACAAATCTGGGTCATTTTTAGCCAGAGTTTCTGGACACAAAGCTGCATCAAGGGGACTCTGAAGGTGATTTAGGGTATCTACAAAATCTCGGATGCCTCGAAATTGCCGATATACAGAGGCGAAACGGACATAAGCGACTTCGCTCAGTGGTCGCAGATGTAACAATACTAATTCTCCAATGTCCGAGCTGGTGACTTCCCGGAGCGATCGACCTTGGAGCCCGGCCTCAATTTCTTCGGCGAGAGTTTCAAGTTGCCCGATTGTCATACCGGTTTTTTCACAAGCTCTAATCAGTCCCCTGACTAATTTTGACCGATCGAAAGATTCGCGCTTACCATCCCGTTTAATCACAGTAATCGGCACAAATTCTATGCGTTCGTAAGTTGTGAACCGATGCTGGCAATTCAGACACTCGCGTCGCCGCCGAATGCTTTGACCCGATTCGGCTGAGCGCGATTCGAGAACGCGACTATTTGTGTGTTGACAGGAGGAACAGCGCATGATTGCTGATTTTTACAGGCCTTGCCAGAAAATTGCCATTCATCTGACCCAGTGGGGTCAGATGAATTGCTGGACTAGAAAGATCGCGAGAGCTTATTTGCTAATCCGGGGAGGTTCCCGGAAGGCGATCGCAAAAAATATCACGCCTAATGCTAAAGCCAGCATCAAAATGTAAGCAACGCTTTCCATGTTTAAAGTTTCCTTATCTTCCCTTGCCGTATTATTTTATCTCAATTATTGCTTTCTGAATAATTGTGTCATTCTGAGCAAAGCATTGTGTCATTCTGAGCAAAGCGAAGAATCTCAGTAGGGACACAGCATTGCTGTGTCCCTACCATGCCCTTGGCGGTTGCTATATGCAGTAAAAAAAACCCGGTTTCTTGAAGAAACCGGGTTTTTGCAGCACCGGGAAAAATTCCCGATGCCCGATGGTGACAGAAACCTAGATCGATTCCTCTTTTCTTGTCGTCATGTCGCCCAACTTTTGGAACAAGCCCCACTCGACTTGTTCTTCCAAGTCAGCCTCAATTCCAGCAAACACGTCGCGGAAGATAGTCCGAGAACCGTGCCAGATATGACCGAAGAAGAACAGCAAAGCAAAGCAAGCGTGTCCAAAAGTGAACCAACCGCGAGTAGAAGTACGGAAAACCCCGTCAGACTTCAAAGTTTCGCGATCGAATTCAAACACCTCACCCTTTTGGGCGGCGCGAGCATACTTCTTAACATCTAGAGGATTCTTAAACGTTTGACCGTTAAATTCGCCACCGTAGAAGCTGACTGTAACTCCGCTTTGTTCAAAGCTGTATTTGGATTCAGCACGGCGGAAGGGGATGTCAGCGCGAACGACCCCATCTTTGTCCGTCAAAATCACTGGGAAAGTTTCAAAGAAGTTCGGGAGACGGCGAACCGACAATACCCGACCTTCGCTGTCAGTAAATACTGGATGGCCCAGCCAGCCTTTAGCAATACCGTCGCCATTAACCATCGCGCCGGCGCGGAACAAACCACCTTTAGCTGGAGAGTTGCCCACGTAGTCGTAGAAAGCCAATTTTTCAGGAATTTGCTCGTAAGCTTGTTGGAAGCTAGCGCCGCCGGCCAAGCTAGCTTGAGCTCGGCGATCGATTTCTTGTTGGAAATAGCCGCCGTCCCACTGATAGCGAGTCGGGCCAAAAAGTTCGATCGGAGTAGCAGCAGAACCGTACCACATCGTACCAGCCACCACAAAAGCTGCGAAGAACACAGCAGCGATACTGCTAGAAAGTACAGTTTCGATATTCCCCATCCGCAGGGCTTTGTAAAGCCGTTCCGGTGGGCGCACGGTCAAGTGGAACAAACCAGCAATCACGCCGACTACACCCGCTGCAATGTGGTGAGCCACGATGCCTCCCGGATTGAAAGGATCGAAGCCTTCAGGGCCCCAAGCAGGTGCCACTGGCTGGACGTGACCAGTCAGGCCGTAGGGGTCAGAAATCCACATTCCAGGCCCGAAAAGTCCAGAGAGGTGAAATGCGCCGAAACCGAAGCACAGCAAGCCAGAGAGGAACAAGTGAATGCCAAACATTTTTGGCAAATCGAGGGCTGGTTCACCAGTGCGCGGGTCTCGGAAAAGTTCCAAGTCCCAAAATACCCAGTGCCAGACTGCTGCTAAGAACAGCAAGCCAGAGAGGATGATGTGGGCAACGGCGACGCCTTCAAAGGACCAGAAGCCCGGATCAACGTTACCTGCGCCGGTAATGCTCCAACCACCCCAAGAACCTGTTACTCCCAAGCGAGTCATAAAGGGTAGTACGAACATCCCTTGACGCCACATCGGGTTCAGAATTGGGTCTGCGTGGTCAAAAATTGCTAGTTCGTAAAGGGCCATTGAGCCGGCCCAGCCTGCCACGAGGGCAGTGTGCATTAAGTGTACAGAAATCAATCGACCTGGGTCATTTAAGACGACTGTGTGTACGCGATACCAGGGTAATCCCATTGACTGCGCCTCTCCAACGTGTAAGTGATGATGTCTATTTTGAGCCAAAAATCAGATTTTAAGTCCTAAGCAGTTACCTGCGGGGTTTAAATTCTGCTTTTTGTCTTCTGCTTTCTGCCTTCGAGGGTCGAGGCATAAAAATGAAAGTTATTTAAAGAAGTGTATCGAGTCTTAGAACCGATTGCAATATCTCGACCTTACATTGGTTGGGGTTTGCCAATTTGACATCGGGCTGCGATCGCCCCAAGGCGCTCTATAACTTGCTCCGCATCGATCAGTCTGGTCAGCACGACGCTGCCAATGTTTTTGGCAGGATCGGTATTGTCTGCGGGGGCTGTGGGTTTGACTTCTACCATGAGTACAGCGTCTTCTACGCGATAGAGCCACATTGTTTCTTTTTGATCCCAGAGACAGAGGTCGAGTTGTGTAATGTCGGGCAGGCGTCTCCAGGTGGCGTAAGTCCACTCGCCGCCGACTCCCCAGACGCGCCCGATCGTCCAGCCGTCGGATAAGAAGAAATATTTCACTTGTGTACGGTTGAGATTTTGTTGTCTAACATAGCGCAAAATTGCCACAGTACGGAATTATTGAACCGCGAAGGCGCGAAGGCCACGAAGGAAGAGGAGAGCAAAAAACAGATGACAATACAAGACTTACGAAAAGCCAGGAAATTTACTCAGATTCGCATAGCAGAATTATTAAAGTTGTTTGCAGTGTGCAAAATTTTGGATTAACTTAGAGTATTTAGGCAAGTAGCTTGGGTTAGGTTGGCATCGACGGTGGCGAGGGTTAGTCCGTAATGAACGGCGGTGGCGGCAATGAATCGATCTGCGGGGTCTTGGTGTATTAGATCTAGTTGACGGCTCAGAATCGCAATTTCATTGGTGAGGATTGCTTCTTTTGTGTCTAGTTCTTCTAGGCTTTTTTGAATCCATTTTTCTGGTGTGGGTTCTAGGGTTAATCTTCCTTTTTCTGCGAGTATTAGGGTTTCCCAAATGCTAATGGGACTTAACCAAAGTTCGTTTTCTTCGTTAGCGATCGCCGTTTGTAAAGTGGTTGATAGGCGAGGATTCCCAAGACGATACCAAAGCCAAATGTGGGTATCTAGTAAGAGCTTCATGACAGGACATCCCAAGCTACGAGATTAGAGGTTGGCTCGACGATATCTCCAATAATTTTGCCGCTATCTTTGGCAGATCCGAAGGCTGCTCGTTTACTTTTTTTGATGGGGGAGATAATGGCAACAGGGCGATCGTTTTGGGCGATGGTGAGGGGTTCGCCTGTTTGTATGGCTTGGGTGAGTAGGGCTTGGATGGTTTCGGGAAGGTCGGAAAGGGCGATCTGTCTCATGGTGTTGGTGGGGTTAGGGGATAGGGGATAGGGACTTACGGTACATCGATTTTAAGCGGTTCGTAACGGTTAGGGTTGCGGTAATTTGGCCCATTTAATCGGTGACAGTCGATCGCATCATTTCGCCCTCGGTTAATATACCCCAATTATGGCATTTTTCTTGGGAAGCTTGGGGGGATGCGATCGCACTTGTTTCCCTCTATCACTCTTTTCTAAATATCTAGTTCTAACTGCTTCGCTTTAACTTCCATTTGTTTTTCGGCTGATTTCACCACTTCAAAACTCAGGCGAACATCTAGCCGTTTTTTCTGTTCTAACATTTCCTGGATAGTGACAATTTGTATTTTGTCTGAACTTTGATTCATATATCTGCTTTGATATATTCCCGCTGACTTAGCTGTTTTAATCATGTCCTTAGTTGGCTCTTTCAAACTGATAAAAATGCCAAGCGCCGCTTGTTCGAGGGTAATTGTTCCTTGCAAATCGCGGATGTCTCCTGATTGNNACCTTCCCTGACTTGACTTGCACGATAATCTTTTCTGGTTCATCTTTGTCACCTTGAAAGTAAGCAATGCCATCTATGCCTCGATCTGCACCTTTCTTAGCGTTAATAATTGCCCTATTATTAGTATAGGTAAGCACTGCCCATTTTTCAAATTCTTTGCG
>DMYK01000236.1:0-137 GCA_003483675.1 Microcoleaceae cyanobacterium UBA11344 | reverse complement strand
GCATCCTCAAGGCGTTTGAGAATCAAACTAATACTTTGATAAGTAATGTCAATGCCTATCCATTGACGCTTGAGGCGTTGAGATACAGCGACAGTAGTACCACAACCGCAGTAAGCATCTAAAACTACATCGCCTTC
>DMYK01000135.1:4193-5208 GCA_003483675.1 Microcoleaceae cyanobacterium UBA11344 | reverse complement strand
GAAGCAGCGCTTTTCGATGAATTGTCACGGCTAACAGGGATTCCACCAGCACGGTTGAAAGTGACTGCATCGAGTCGCCAAAGTTGGCCGAATACTTGTTTGGGACTTGCTTCATCCGATGAATTGTGCGGCCAAATGATTGTGGAAGGTTGGCGGGTTGTGGTTTCTGATGGCCGCCACACTTGGGTTTATCGCACTGATGCTAGGGGAAAGGTGTTCCGTTTGGAAAAGAAAGATTGAATTTGCTTGTGATCTCGTTTACGGTTGTTTCGGAATTATTTAACCGCAGAGACCGCAGAGACCGCAGAGTTCGAGAAGAGAGAGATGAATACAGGACGATACCACGGATTTGATATGACTCACCAGGGAACAGGCAAGATGCCTGTTCTACACAAATTTTCTTGAATTTGTTTGTGGGGCGGGCTTCTAGCTTGTCTTTTCTGTCGCCTGTCTTTCGATGATGCCGCCGCCGAGGAGCACCTCCCCGTCATACCAAACAGCGGCTTGTCCGGGGGTGATGCTCAACTGTGGTTCGTCAAAAATTAACTTAACTCTTGTACCGCTGGCATTTTCTGCTTCTTGGGATGATTCTAGAGGAATTACTGTCGCGGGGACTGGGTGCGATCGATATCGAATCTGCACGCCCGCTCGAATTGGAGCCGTTGGCTGTGCTACAGAAACCCAATTCACTTTCTGGACATGACATTCTGAATTTGCGGCTAAAAGTCGATCGCCCACAATTACCCGATTCCGGGCAGCATCGAGTTCAATCACATACAGGGGTTCAGGTGCTGCAATGCCGAGCCCCTTCCGTTGGCCTATGGTGTAGTGGTGTACGCCGTCATGCTGTCCTAGCACCCGCCCGTCCTTGTCAACAATCTCACCCTTTTGGGGAGCAATGTACTTATCCAGAAAAGACCGCATCGAACCGTTACTTTCCACCAAGCACAAATCCTGACTTTCCGGCTTTTCAGCAGTTGTCAAGCCAAACTCCGCCGCTATTCTGCGAGTTTCT
>DMYK01000135.1:3122-4100 GCA_003483675.1 Microcoleaceae cyanobacterium UBA11344 | reverse complement strand
GTTTGGGTATCGTAAGTAACGCGAGCGTAGTGACCCGTAGCAATCTGATCAATTCCCAGTTCTTCGCGAGCATACTTGAGCATCGGGCCGAATTTCACGGTTTTATTGCACTGCGAACAAGGTAAAGGCGTAATTCCTGCACTGTAGCCACCCACCAAATAATCTACAATACTTGCTTGAAAGACATCGCGGCTGTCAACGATGTGGTGGGGAACGCCCAACTGTTCGCAAATTTTAGCTGCATCGACCATGCCTTCAGAGCAGCACTGACCTTTGCCTTTCATCAGCCACAGGGTTAAGCCCACCACTTCATATCCCTGATGGTGTAAAATTGCGGCTGCTGCGGAACTATCGACCCCGCCGGAGAGGCCTACAACAATCTTGTTCATGATTCGGAGAGAAATTGCTATTTTACTGGTACTTTGTTCGATCGAGCTAATTTAGTATAGTACAAAAATACTACAAATTGGGTCTGCTGCTGTTAGCTGAAATTTTAACACTACTGTGAATCGTAATGACTATTGAAAAGTTTGTTGTCACCGCCGACCAAATGCGGCAAATAGAAACGAGAATATTTGCCGCTGGAATGCCCGTATCAGCTTTAATGGAAAAAGTAGCGGGACTGCTTGCCAGACGCATTCAGGCGCTTCTGAAGGCTGAAGGAAGTTCGGCAACGGATTGTATAACGGATTTAACGGATTTAACGGATAGAAGGAAAAGGGGAGAAGGGAAAAAGATTGTTAATTTGCAGCCAGTTATCGGCCTATTAGTTGGACCTGGACATAACGGGGGCGACGCTTTAGTTGTTGCCCGCGAATTGCACTTTCAAGGATTCAAAGTAGTTGTCTACTGCCCCTTTTCTCAACTCAAAGAACTCACAGGAAATCACGCTCAGTATGTACGTTCTTTAAATATTCCATTTTTTGACCAAATCGCACCGCTGAAAAACTGCGATTTGTTCATAGATGGTTTATTTGG
>DMYK01000135.1:1738-3021 GCA_003483675.1 Microcoleaceae cyanobacterium UBA11344 | reverse complement strand
ACGGCAATCAGAGCTACTCATACATTATGTTTGGGTTTGTGGAAAAGGGCATTTCTGCAAGACAGAGCATTAGAATATATTGGCAGCTCTGAGTTAATTGATTTTGATATTCCTGTCGCAGATATTCAAGCGATATTGGGCGAATTGCCCGCAGTACAACGCATTACCAAACAATCTGCGATCGAGCATTTGCCGCCCCGATCGCCAATTTGTCACAAATACACCAACGGTCATTTACTAATTATCGCAGGTTCAGGCCGGTACACCGGAGCCGCCATTTTGTCAGCACTGGGAGCAAGAGCAAGCGGCGTTGGAATGCTGTCAATTGCTGTCCCAGAATCCATTAAACCGATGTTGAGCAGTCGGTTACCAGAGGCGTTAGTTATAGGATGTCCAGAAACGCGCAGCGGTGCAATTAGTGAATTACCAGTAGGAATTGATCTGAGTACCTATGATGCGATCGCGGTAGGGCCTGGTCTGACATTGGAGGCGGCCATTGCTGTAGAATCTGTACTGGAGAGCGATCGACCTCTCGTGCTAGATGCCGACGGTTTAAATATCCTGGCTCAACTTGGCACACTCCCCATTTTGTCGGAACGCTCAGCCCTTACAATTATTACGCCTCACCCAGGGGAATTCAAGCGTTTATTTCCCGAATTAGCTGACAAAATGGGCGATCGAATTTACGCAACTCAAGCCGCAGCCCAGCTTAGCGGTGCAGTCGTATTGTTGAAAGGAGCCAGAGTTTGCATTTGTTGTCACGCCCAGGGCGATCGTACCATCACTTACCTCAATCCCGAAAGCACCCCAGCCCTCGCTAGAGGCGGCAGTGGCGACGTTCTCACAGGCTTATTAGGTGGTTTGATCGCAACAGCGATCGCCCGCAAATCCCCCCCACAATTAGTGATACCCACAGCAGTTTGGTGGCACGCTCAAGCCGGAATCATGGCAGCTAAAGAACGCACAGAGTTAGGAGTAGATGCCTTTACTTTGACAGAGTATTTAATTCCAGCTTTGCGAGAATTTGCTGAGTCGATCAGACTCTACTTGTAGGGTGCTTAGGGGCGCACCTTACTACGACAGATAGATGTCAAGTAGAGTATTTCTACTTAACTCAAATGAGTGACACTCAAATGTGGTAGCACATAAAAGTGTCACTATAAAAAGCGACTGTGCAACCACAAAACCTATTAGTTATACCTGAAATATCAAATGCAAAAACTCGAATACAGAGAGGATTTCGATCATGTATACAGAAGAAACAACCCCAAACGAAGCTATGG
>DMYK01000135.1:0-1694 GCA_003483675.1 Microcoleaceae cyanobacterium UBA11344 | reverse complement strand
GGTTCCACCGGTCCAACTGTCAAGGAACTACAACAGCTTCTGTGTCATTGGAAATATCATTATTGTAGCCCGTTCGATGGTATTTTCGGTGTCGTTGTTGAGTTCGCAGTCAAACGCTATCAACACCGCGTCTTTTTAGCTGAAGATGGGGTTGTGGATTCTATAACCTGGCAAGCACTATACTCTGGTGCACCTGTGAATATGCCGATTCTGAAGATTGGTAGTTCAGGTAATGCTGTCAAACTTGTTCAGAATGTCTTGAAATTGAATAATAATTGCTCTGGAGGTGTGGTTGATGGAAGCTTCGGGTCAATCACAGAAGCAGCAGTGAAAAAATTCCAAACGGCTCAGGGTTTACCAGCCGATGGAATTGTCGGGTCGAAAACTTGGCACGCTCTGAGCAAGTTACCGCATTAATAACACTTAAAATCGCCCTCGGTAGGGACATAGCATTGCTATGTCCTATTTCGCTTTGATGGGAATGCGATCGACGGGAAGGGCGATCGCAAATTCTGTTCCCCTTCCCGGCGATTAAAAACATTAGATCGACGTGATCACAGGCTTGTTGGGGGGATCCTTAGCAACAGCGATCGCCCGCAAATCCCCGCATAATTAGTGGTACCCACAACAGTTTAATGGCACAAGCCGGAATCATGGCTGCTCAAGAACACACGGAGTTAGGAGTAGATGCCTTTACTTTGACAGAGTATTTAATTCCAGCTTGGCAAGAATTTGATCCTGTATTTAAGCAGATTTACTTAACTTAAATGAGTGACAATTAAATGAGTGACAGTCAAATGAGTGACACTCAAATGTGGTAGCACATAAAAGTGTCACTATAAAAAGCGACTGTGCAACCACAAAACCTATTAGTTATACCTGAAATATCAAATGCAAACACTCGAATACAGAGAGGATTTCGATCATGTATACAGAAGAACAAACCCCAAACAATCAAGCTATGGATCTCGTCGCCGATACTAATTCTCAGTCAAATATAGCATTTGCTGAAGCGTCTGGACTGAACAAACCCACTTTACGGCGCGGTTCCACTGGTCCAACTGTCAAGGAACTACAACAGCTTCTGTCTCATTGGAAATATTATTTCGGTCTGATTGATGGTATTTTCGGTGTCGTTGTTGAAAAAGCCGTCAAAGGCTATCAACACCGCGTCTTTTTAGTTGAAGATGGGGTCGTAGGTGATCGAACCTGGCAAGCACTATACTCTGGTGCACCTGATAAGCCGACTGTCAAGATTGGTAGTTCAGGTGAGGATGTCAAAATTGTTCAGAATGTCTTGAAATTGAATGGATTCTATAAGGGTTCGGTTGACGGATACTTCGGGTCAATCACAGAAGCAGCAGTGAAAAAATTCCAAACGGCTAAGGGTTTACTAGCCGATGGAATTGTCGGGTCGAAAACTTGGTACGCTCTGAGCAAGTTACCGCATTAATAACGCTTAAAATCGCGCTCGGTAGGTAGGGACATAGCAATGCTATGTCCTATTTCGCTTTGATGGGAATGCGATCGACGGGAAGGGCGATCGCAAATTCTGTTCCCCTTCCCGGCGATCAAAAACATTAGATCGATCGGTACTTTTGCACAAGTCCTAAATTAACCTTTGATGAACTGTTCTAATTTGTGAGCCATCTTCTCTACAATTCCCACCGAAGTAGGTGCGGTGGATGCTTGAG
>DMYK01000445.1 GCA_003483675.1 Microcoleaceae cyanobacterium UBA11344 | reverse complement strand
GACTGGGTTAGAAGTTAAGTTGACACCTATGGGCACGCTTGAGTATCCCTACAATATTATTTTGGGGTAGGGAAACGGCATTGCCGTGTCCTCCGTTGCTCGCGAGCGCGAGCGATTATTTTGGGGTAGGAAGAATTGCCAGCCAAATTGGATAATTAGAGGAATCCTCAACTTTCAACTTTTGCGCTTGATAACTCTTGCTAGTCCAATTAGCTACTGTTTGCAGACTTTCTGTCAAAAAACTTTCGTTACCAAAGGCTTCAAATCCCAAAGTCCACGACGCATTGCCATCAATATTTAATTGAGTAATTTCCACAATGCAGCCTTGGGGTATGGGCGCTTCCACGGGGACAGATATCAGCACACCGGGGGCTGAAACTTGGTAAAGACGCTGTGCTCGCTTTTTCTTGACTTTCACCCATTTTCCTGTCGCGATCAGATCCGCCGGCAGCGGCCCCATCGTGTCGGCACAAATCCACTTCAGCCACTTCTCGGCTTTCCCTTCCCAGCGGTTGCCGAAGTGCATCGTCCCCAATTCTCCCTGCCGCCACTTTACTTGTAAATTTTTTTGTCGCAGTTTGACTCCCAAGTAGTCGCAGCTAGGTATGAGTAAATATAAATCTTCCCGTTCTTCAGGAGGCGACAGATACCCACCCAGACTTTCGCTTCCAAACCATTGCCCGATCGCCTTTGGTAACATTCCGTTACAAAACCACCGCATTTCCAGACTGGCCCGCATAATGTTTTCCTCGCTTCCCAAATTTTCTTCAAACCCAGACTGGATTTGCTAGACGCTTTCGACTCTTGAACCTCGCTGACTCTATCCTCCCCCGTCGGGGGCCCAGAGTCTACAGTCCCCAGTCTGATCTGGGCCCAAAAAAAAACTTTCTCACATTACTTTACATATCTTCATTAGTCTGTTACATTTATTTACAGTACAAGAAAAGCAATTTAGGAAAAAAACATGACTAACAAAGGCTTAATGCTGGACGACCAAGGTAAAATGAACAATTTTGCGATCGAGCCTACAGTATACGTCGATGACGAACAGCGCACTGGCTTCACTCCCTACGCCGAACGCTTAAATGGCCGCCTCGCCATGATTGGTTTTGTCTCTCTGTTGGCTTTGGAAGTTTCCACCAAGCATGGACTGATTAGCTGGCTAACCAACATTTAATGATTTTATTAAAAATTAAACTGGACGGCTATGGGTTGTAAGCGTTACGCAAACTACAATCCATAGCTTAACTGTTTTTAGGGGCAAGGTTTGGTGGGATAATTAGAGACAAATATTTAACTGTCATCCGATCGCAAAAATAATGATCAAACGAATTGTGACCATGCTTCTGGTGGTTTTGGGCCTCACCTTGACCAGTTGTGTATCTAACGCCGTCGGACTCAAGAGCTACGTTGATACTGGTGATGGCTATCAATTTCTCTATCCCAACGGCTGGCTACCGATTGCTGTTGCTAATGGCCCGGATGTGGTGTTTCGCGATTTGATTCAGCAAACCGAGAATGTCAGCGTAGTCATCAGTCCAGTGACCGGAAATAAAACTCTGGCGGATTTGGGAACACCATCGGAGGTTGGTTATAAACTTAGCAAAAGTGCGATCGCCCCGGCAGATTCCGGCCGCGAAGCTGAGTTAGTCAATGCTGAATCTCGCGATTCGCGATCGAAAAACTATTACATTTTAGAATACGCCGTCAAGCTCCCAAACCAACAACGGCACAACTTAGCGAGTGTAGCCATCAGCCGCGGTAAACTGTTTACGCTCAATATTTCCACTACTGAAGAACGTTGGCCGAAGGTGAAAGCAGCTTTTGAGAAAGTCGTTAAATCTTTCTCTGTTTATTAGGTTAATAGGACTTACGCACTAATAACCTAATTATGTCATTCTGAGGGAACCGAAGAATCTCAAACCCTTGTCACACAGTTACAATGCGTAAGTCCTGGTTAAAGAGGAATTAGGAATTGGGAATGGGAATGAGGTATTGAAAGTCTAAAATTAGTATTTCAAACTTTCTTCCCTCTTCCTTCTTCCTCTTCCTTCTTCCTTCTTCCTTCTTATTACTTATGAACCTGCCAACTTTTGTATTAGCATCAGCTTCCCCAGCGCGCCATAAACTGCTACAAAATGCTGGGATTAAATCTGTGATTTGCCCCAGCGATTTTGATGAAGGGCAAATACAAATGAGGGATGCTACTAAATTAGTCCAGGTTTTAGCCGAGGGAAAAGCTGACGCTGTAGCTGAGTTTTTGCGGGCTAATTCTCACCCCCAAATTCCCGATCCTAAATCCTGTTTGGTGTTGGGATGCGATTCAATTTTGGTGATTGATGGGGAAATTCATGGCAAACCGAAAGATGCGGAAGAAGCAATTTCGCGCTGGGAGCAAATGTGCGGTAAAGTTGGCGAACTTTATACGGGTCATGCTTTAATTGATACCAGATTTGATGACTTCGATGAGGCAATGGATCGATCGATCATTCGCTGTCAAGTTACAAAAGTTTATTTTGCTGAAGTTACCTCGCGTCAAATTGCTGCTTACGTTGCTACCGGAGAACCTCTCGCCTGTGCCGGCTGTTTTGCTCTCGAAGGTAAAGGCGGTTTTTTTATAGAAAAAATCGAAGGCTGTCACACGAATGTGATCGGTTTGAGTTTGCCTTTACTGCGACAAATGCTGCGCCAACTGGGATATGATGTCGCGGATTTTTGGCAATTTTAATGTTTGTAGTTTGTAGGGTGCGCATTG
>DMYK01000553.1:3701-5491 GCA_003483675.1 Microcoleaceae cyanobacterium UBA11344 | reverse complement strand
GATTACAGATCTTAGTTAGTCAGTGGTCAGTGGTCAGCCGTCACTATTTTGCAACAGTGGACAACTTACAACCGACCATATTAGCACTCTCGACTCCTGAGTGCTAATTTAGCTTTAGTCAGGGGCGATCGCAACTTGCTTGTCAGTACGGGTTCCCGAACCGAGAGGGCGTGGAACCGAGAGGGGGGAGAGCCGCTCCGAAGGTAGAAGGTAATTTAACCAATGAATCAGATGTCAGAAAATCAGGATGAATCTTGCTCTCAAGGCTTGAGGGTGTGCGTTGAAAGCCTGGGACTAGCTCAAATCGAGCGACATATTTTTATCTGTGCTGACCAAACCTTGCCCAAGTGCTGCGATCGAGCAGCCAGTCTGGAAGCATGGAACTACTTAAAAAAACGCTTGCAAGAATTGGGGTTGGACAAGCCTTGTGTCGATCGGCCAACCTGTGTCTTTCGCACCAAAGCTAATTGCCTGCGAGTTTGTACTCAAGGCCCGATTATGGTAGTCTATCCAGACGGAGTTTGGTACCGCGACGTTACGCCCCCCGTCATCGAGAGAATTATTCAGGAACATCTCTTAAACTCAAAGGTAGTTGAAGAATATGCTTTCTTGACTCATCCTTTGCCACAGCCACCTCTGGCCGAGTCAAACATTTAACTGTAGCGCTGGCTGTGATAAGTACAGCGTTAAAAGTAAAATGTTAAATTTAAGGGTGAGAATGTGAGACCTTTCAGTATCGGGTCGATCGCACCTGTTACAGCTCAAAGGAGCGTGACATTTGCCGAAAAAGTTTCTCAGTGGTAGCCACTAGGCAGTTTGCTAAACTACACTAGAAAAAGTTAAACACGTAAGTATGGAGTCTGCTTAAATCTCTCTATATTCAGAAGTAGCATTTAAAACCGGGGCTGCAATTAAACCGATCGAGATTAAATATAACTTGGGCTCTACCAGGGAGTCTCCAATCAAGGCAGATGGTCACAAACGGGCGATCGTCGATCGCAGGTTTTGGCTCCGTTCCTGACAGGTATTGACAAACGGGCGATCGAGCACAGATTGGGAAGCGGTAATACCCGCCCCGCTTTCCCCTCACCGCAACTCCTGACCATTCAGGCGTCCACCGCCAGGATTGCCCGGTGGAGGGATGCCCAGAAAAAACAGGAGTGAAAACAAGGAAGCGTGCGGGACACTCTAGCGGGAATAAACATGACAAAAGACAATAATTCAGGAGATCAAAAACGGCTGATGCTGGTTGACGACGACCCCAACTTGATCCTGCTAGTCAAGGATTACTTAGAGTTTCGGGGTTACAACGTCATCACAGCAGAAAACGGTAGACACGCTCTCGAAAAACTAGAAGAAGAAGTGCCAGACCTGATTATCTGCGATGTGATGATGCCGGAAATGGACGGCTACACTTTAGTCAAACACATCAGAGAAGACCCGCGTACTAACTGGATTCCGGTTCTTTTCTTGTCTGCTAAAGGTCAAAGTCATGACCGAGTAAAAGGCTTGAGCACGGGGGCTGACGTTTATATAGTCAAGCCTTTTGAACCCGAAGAACTGGTAGCTCAAGTAGAATCTTCTCTGAAAGCAGCATCCCGCTTGATTCGCCACCAAAATCACAGTATTGAGAGCGGCCCCAAAATTAAGGCGAAGCGTAATGTCGAATTGACTCCAACTGAGTTAAAGGTGGTACAGTTGCTAGCGCAGGGTCTGGCCAACCGCCAAATCGCAGACGTGATGAATGTCAGCCAGCGGACTATAGAGAGTCATGTCAGCAATATGCTGGG
>DMYK01000553.1:2065-3472 GCA_003483675.1 Microcoleaceae cyanobacterium UBA11344 | reverse complement strand
GGCCCTCTGGCGGTAGAGCCGAAAATATGAAATACTGGGGAGATGGAGTTTCCTGAAGTTTAATCTATTGCCTCAGTTAGCTCCATGTTGCTAAAATGTGATATTTAGATTAAATTGTTTCTACAAATATTAGGTCTAAGTTTCTATGACAAACTTAATGAACCGCCTTTCTATTTTTGTGGACGGGAACAATATGTTCTACGCTCAACAAAAAAATGGTTGGTTTTTTGATCCCCGCAGGGTGCTCGAATATTTCAAAACTTCGCAGCCGAATATCATCTTGATTAATGCTTTCTGGTATACGGGTCTGAAAGACCCGCAAGATCAAAGGGGATTTCGGGATGCTTTGATTAGTCTGGGTTACACGGTTCGCACTAAGATTCTGAAGGAATATTACGACGATGCTTCGGGTAGGTACTCTCAAAAAGCTAATTTAGACATAGAGATTGTGGTTGATATGTTTAATACGGTGGATCAGTACGACCAGGTGGTGCTGTTTAGCGGGGATGGAGATTTTGAGAGAGCGATCGAGCTCCTGCGATCGAAAAATACTCATATTACTGTGGTATCAACCGAAGGAATGATTGCGAGAGAACTCCGAAATGCAACAGATAGGTATATAGACTTAAATGAAATTCGGGAACATATCGAGAAGATGGATTATTAGGCCCAACGGTAATTGGTAATTGGTAATTGGTAATAAATTTCTATATACCTTGTCATGAACCCTGATCTGTACTAGCCGAAGCCTAAAAATGAAAAACACTGTGAGTCAGGAGAACACTTTTTGAGAGCTATGAAAACTCAACCAAGTCAAGACCGGATTGTGATTTTTGATACGACTCTGCGGGACGGAGAACAATCTCCGGGCGCATCTCTAAATGTGGACGAAAAACTGACGATCGCCCGTCAGTTAGCCCGATTGGGTGTAGACATAATAGAAGCAGGTTTCCCTTTCACCAGCAGGGGAGATTTTGAGGCTGTCCAAAAAATAGCTCGGACTGTTGGCACGGAAGATGGGCCGACAATTTGCGGTCTAGCAAGGGCGAGAAAGCCAGATATCAAAACAGCAGCCGAGGCGCTCAAACCAGCGGTAAATGCGCGAATTCATACGTTTCTGGCTACGTCTGATATTCACCTGGAATATAAGCTGAAAAAGACGCGGGCTGAGGTGCTGGAAATCGTGCCGGAAATGGTGGCTTATGCTAAGTCTTTTGTCGAAGATGTGGAGTTTTCTCCCGAAGATGCTTGTCGTTCGGAGCCGGAGTTTTTGTATCAGGTTCTGGAACGGGCGATCGCCGCAGGGGCGACTACTGTTAATATTCCCGATACAGTCGGCTACACTACTCCGAGCGAGTTTGGGGCTTTGATTCGGGGAATTAAGGAAAATGTGCCGAATATCGATCG
>DMYK01000553.1:853-2011 GCA_003483675.1 Microcoleaceae cyanobacterium UBA11344 | reverse complement strand
GCCAGACAGTTAGAATGCACGATTAACGGCATTGGCGAACGAGCGGGAAATGCGGCTCTCGAAGAGTTAGTAATGGCCCTGTACGTGCGACGCCAATATTTTAACCCGTTCTTGGGCCGGCCTGCGGATTCTGACGAACCGCTGACAAATATTGACTCGCGCCAAATTTACAAAACATCGCGCTTGGTTTCTACTTTGACGGGGATGTTGGTGCAGCCAAATAAGGCGATTGTGGGAGCAAATGCTTTTGCTCACGAGTCGGGAATTCACCAAGACGGGGTGCTGAAAAATAAGCTGACATACGAGATTATGGACGCTGAGTCGATCGGCTTGACGGAAAATCAAATTGTTTTGGGCAAATTGTCGGGCCGCCATGCTTTTCACACTCGCTTGAAAGAGTTGGGTTTTGAAATGGCTGACGATGAGCTAAATAAGGCTTTTGTCAAGTTTAAGGATTTAGCCGACAAGAAAAAAGAGATTACTGATTGGGATTTGGAGGCGATCGCCAATGACGAAGTACACCAAGCTCCGGCACTTTTCCGGTTAGAATTGGTGCAGGTTTCTTGTGGCGACAAATCACGTCCGACAGCCACCGTCACCGTGCGAACTCCTGCGGGGGAAGCATTGACTGATGCGGCGATCGGCACTGGCCCTGTAGATGCAATTTACAGAGCAATTAACCGAGTTGTCAATGTCCCAAATGAGTTGATCGAGTTTTCGGTACAATCGGTGACAAGGGGAATAGATGCGATCGGCGAAGTGACAATTCGCTTGCGTCACGAAGGCAAAGTATTTGCCGGCCACTCAGCAAATACTGACATTATCGTAGCCTCCGCAGAAGCTTACATCAGCGCTTTAAATCGCCTTTACCGGACATTGCAGCCGGAATCTGCCGTCGCGGGTAAGGCATCGGAAGTTGCAACAGCAGATCAGTCTTAAATTGCCCATTTTTGACCAGTTTTCAGTTAATTTGTGGGGTGGGCATCCTGCCCGCCCCTAAAAAGTTTGCAGATAAATCTAAATCAATCTGCGTTAATCCGCGTTCATCTGCGGTTAAAAATTAAAATATTTTTTTAGCAACAACAAACCCTAAAAAATGCAAGAAGAAACCTTACAAAAAGAGCGACAATTCCATGATGCTTGGGCATCCACAATCGA
>DMYK01000553.1:0-801 GCA_003483675.1 Microcoleaceae cyanobacterium UBA11344 | reverse complement strand
GATATTACTGGCAAACGCCTCTTAGATTTAGGCTGCGGCGCGGGAGAAAACAGCGTATATTTCGCTAAAAAAGGGGCGCTGTGCGTGGCGGCTGACTATTCTCCTGGCATGGTAGAAGTTGCTCTGAAATTGGCAGAAAAAAACAACGTCAAAATCGACGGTTGCACGGTGAATGCAATGGCCCTAGATTTCCCAGACAATAGTTTTGATATTATTTATGCTTCTAATTTGCTGCACCATTTACCGGAACCAGAAAAGGCAATTCGCGAAATGCACCGCGTGCTGAAGCCAGGGGGAAAAGCTTGTTTTTGGGACCCGATGAAGCACAATCCTGTAATTAATGTTTATCGACGGATGGCGAATGAAGTGCGGACTGAGGATGAAACTCCTTTAGACATTAATATTGTGCAATTTGTCAAGTCTCTGTTTTCACAAACGGCTTACGATACGTTTTGGCTGACGGCGCTTTGGATTTTTTTGCGTTTTTATTTAATCGAAAAAGTGCATCCGAATGAGGAGCGTTATTGGAAGAAGATTATTCTTGAAGAAGAGAGATTAGAACCGGAATACTCTCGTTTGGAAGGGTTGGATGGTTTTTTGAAGCAGTTGCCTTTGATGAAGCGGTTGGCTTGGAATTTGGCTGTGGTGGCAACTAAGTAATTAAAAGAAGTACAATAAGTCAAAGCATTTAATTAAGAGGCTAATTATGCCAGAAACTATTACTGCTGTGTACGAAAATGGGGTTTTTCGTCCCCTGAGCTCTGTGTCTTTCAAAGATGGGGAAACTGTGCAGATTCAACT
>DMYK01000419.1 GCA_003483675.1 Microcoleaceae cyanobacterium UBA11344 | reverse complement strand
TATTCATCTCTCTCTTTTCTCTGACTCTGCGCACTCTGCGCCCTCTGTGGTTAAAACATTCCGAAAAAATCGTCAACGATAGTACATAAAATCAAATAGAATATTATCAAATTAACCAAAAACTATCTCTGGCAATTAATTCTAAATTATGCTAATTAAAGATATCGGAGAACAAGGTCTTTTAACAATCTTGCAAAAATTCTGCCCCGCAGAGATAGTGGGAGACGATTGCGCTGTCATGGCTACAAATCCCAACAAATCTCTCGCTATCACCACAGATATGTTGGTGGATGGAGTGCATTTTAGCGATCGCACTACAGGCCCTTATGATGCAGGATGGCGCGCCGCAGCCGCGAATTTGTCGGATCTGGCTGCGATGGGAGCAACGCCTCTGGGGGTGACAGTAGCCCTGGCTGTGNNGGCGGATACGGCTGTGCTTTGGGTGGAAGAGTTTTATCGGGGGATGACGGCTTGTTTGCAAGAGTATCATACGCCGATCGTCGGGGGGGATGTTGTTCGATCGCCCGTTGTGACTGTGGCGATTACGGCTTTTGGGGAGGTTGAGTGCGATCGTACCATTAGTCGGTCAAATGGGCGATCGGGCTGGGCGATTGTGGCTACGGGTGTTCACGGAGCCTCCCGCGCTGGATTGGAGTTGCTGTTAAATCCCGAATTTGGGCAAAATCTGGAAAAGGGCGATCGAACTGCTTTAATTCTCGCTCACCAGCGCCCTAAACCGAGGCTGGATGTTTTGCCGGTTGTTTGGGAAATATTAGATTCCGAAGGTGTTTTAATCGCTGGAATGGACAGCAGCGACGGTTTAGCGGATGCGATTATTCAAATTTGTTATTCTAGCGGTGTTGGCGCAAAAGTCGATCGCCAAAAAATACCAATTCCTAATATTCTGAGCGAAATAGTATCACCTGAAAAAGCTTTAGATTGGGCATTATACGGCGGGGAAGACTTCGAGTTAGTGCTGTTTTTGCCGATGGCTAATGCTGAGTTATTAGTAGAAAAAATAGGGAATGGAGCCGCGATTGTCGGAATCGCTACGGAGATCACCGATATCTGGTTAACTGATAGCAGCGGTATTTATCCTGATCTTGTATTAAAGCTCGATCGAGGATTTCAACACTTCTGATATCAGGTGCGCTTGAGTAGTTGTCATTCTGGGAGAAGCGAAGAATCTCGCCCGATGTAACGCTTGACTGCGTTGCGCTTGACTCATGACAAGTAAGCGTTTATAGTAAGTGATTTACCGGACTAGATATGAATACTCCTTTGATCTCTTAGTCTCGCGTTGCACGGACTTTGTTTGTGTAGACGCGGTTTCAAATTGAGTGAATTCCACTGGCCAAGATACCTAAAATTTTACCGAGATCGTTGATAAAATACTCGACTAAATCAATTTCGATCGTCTGTTTTGCTAATCTCATAAATTTCCAGTTTGTGCCGGTGGTAACAGAACCATAAATGACAGGAATTTCATTGCCTTCATTTTGGTTAAAAATTTGCGCTGCCAACATTTCTGCTACGCATTGTCCTAAACCAGCTAGTATATTTTCTTTTTTGGCTTCAACAATAGTGATCACAGGCGCACTAACAAATAAAAGTTCGGGGGATTGACTGATGATAAAATCACAACAGCCGTTTAATCCTTTGGTAGTATCTACACTAAAGTCAATGCCGGAAAACCAGCTAATTTGATAATTTAATTGTTTTCTTAGCTCGACGAGAATGGGAGCGATAATGAGTTCTGAGCGTGCTTTTTCTGTATTGCTACCAAGGGCTAAAGCTAGATTGTCACGCAGTGTTTCTTGCAGAAAATCGCTAGGTATTAGTTCGGAAATTTCTCGGAAAATATCAGAGCGCTCGGAAATCGTTAAATTAAAGTCTTTGGCAACTCGATTTAAAGTAAAATCACTGTATGACATTAGTTGTCTGTCTCTCTGATTGAGTTTTCTTCTTGTTCAGAAGTCTGCGATCGCACTTGTTCCCGTTCCTGCAAGATACCATTAACTGGTGGACTTTGGGAATCAGTCAATCTTGGACGTTTAGATTTACCCTGAAAAAATCTACGCTTGAAATTAATTTTCCATGCGCCATTCATCAAGCCAACAACTCCAGCAACAATTACCACAGCCAGGAGACTGATCAAAAGGCTACTTACAGCCGGATGAAGCCGATCGCCTGCTTGAGGTATTCTGATCACTAGGGGTATATCAATATAATTGGGAACAGCAGAGGCTACAATGCCTCCAGCCCCCAAGCCAGCACCTAATATTTGAATTGTCTTTTCTAAAGAGCGATCGCATTCCGCCTGTTCAATTTCTACGATACCTCCCACTAAATCCACCGCAATCTTAATCAAATCAGTGCCATGTTTAAAATAGCCTAAATCTCCCTTAATTTGTTGTTGAAAATACGGACAATTTCTGTCAATAAAAAAGTTGAATGTCGCTAAATTATCAGCTTGTAGCTGACATTTATCGCAGATTTGAAGCAACTTTTCTTGATAATTATAAACATGAATACTAATCGTATTATTTAGGTCTTCTAAAAATTCTAATGCTCTTTCATAATTCAAACTTTCTCGAAGTAACTCTTTGAGGTGGGTTTTCAGATATGTTAAAGATTCATCTATATTAACATCTTTCTGGGAATTAACATCAGTTGGCGATTTAATCAAACTTACTTCTGTGATTTTTGTTTCCAAGCTGGCGATGGTTTGCTCAACTTTTGCATATACTTGATTAAGTAAATCGTAATTTCTGCGGCTATCAATAAAAGCTTTGGTGATTTTATGACGGTGATAAAATAGTTCAAACAAAGGTTGAAGAATCTGCCCTAATTTTCCCTCAATGTCATCATCAACCAGATAAACAAACACCTGTAGTTCCTTTTTGGGAGAACTATACTCAAAAATCGGAGAATCGAATAACTCATCAGCATGATAAAAAAGTGGACGCACTGCTTCTGGGAAGAGATGCTTTAAACATTCATCTGCAACTTGGCGGAATTCATTTTTACTTGGCTTTGGATATTTTTTGGATTTGTAAGTAATCAAAAGAGTTTGCCCTAGCCAATTTTCATAACTATCAGCTAGGAGGAGATTATTAACATTAAATTGTGTTAATGCTGCGATTTCTAAGTCTTGGTTTTCGTCAGTTTCTGGGCTCCCAATTCTGGCTAAAATAGCTGCGCTATCATCGAGACAGCAAAACCTAAAGGAACCATCAATTTTATTTGAATGCGAGAATTTCTTGGCTTTAGTCAGGGGAAAATTGAGGTTTTCTTGGGAAAAAATTATGTTTTTTTCTGGGCTAAAATGTTGCCAGATACTATTAGCCCAAGTCCAGATAGAGTTAACTTCGGTTATGCTACGGCTGAGTTGGTAACTGTAGATATAGACTTGGGGATGGTCAATTTTTAGCATCTGAGGCGGGGGGATTTTGGTCATTTTCAATGCGTATTTTCAAGTTTGCTTCTAGCTTTTTGATATCAGGATAGGTATTTGTGAGTGTTTCATAGCCCGGTGTAACTTCGGGTTTTTCATCATCGAGATTTTTTCGAGTCAGATTGGCAATCTGTTTTGCCACTTCGGGAAAATTTCGATAGAGTTTGTTAATCGCTTGTTTGACGGCTTTATTATCCGCATCAGATTCTGCCAAAGGTAGGACTTTGGCGAGTAATTGTTCGACAAACGGGAAAGTAAGAATTGCGGGCGCGGTAGTAATCGCGTTATACAATTCCGACAGAATCATGGTTTTCTTCATAAATTTACCTCACAAATGGATGTACTTTGAATTTGAAACCGATTCAATCAAAACAATCGGTGGTTGAGCGAAGTCGAAACCCGGAGATTGAGCCCAGTCGGTGGTTGAGCGAAGTCGAAACCCGGAGATTGAGCCCAGTCGAAACCCGGTTTCTTTGGTATTTATGCGTCCAGGATTCTTTAGCCAGATTATAATCCGATCGCACAAAACGCTCCCCAATGATAAACATCGCCGTAGGGTTTTACAGTCAGCTCGTAACGTTCTAGATATTCTGTAACACCTTCTTTTTGCTCTCCATCGAAACTATCGGAACCTTTCACCCATTCTAGCAAATCAGGAGTCATGGCAGACTTAAACCACTGCTGGGTATCATGGAGCGCTTTACCAATGCTAACTCCAGGTTGTAGTACCTCATAGAATTTTATCATAATCAAGGCAGTCGAGAGGTCATTGACAGGCCAAAGACTGGCAAGAGTTCCCATTGCTCCCGCGTAGAGAAATCCCGTCGGTAATCCAATATAATCCGATCGATTCTCGGTGTCAATTAGCGCCGTTTCGCAGGCGGAAAGGACGACGAGGCGGCACTGTTTGAGTCGCAGTCCGAAAATTTCAGCTAAAGTGAGGCATTTGTCAATATCGGCTGTTTTGCCTTCGCGCCATGCAACGTAGCGATCTTTTTCCTCTGGTGTTTCTGAGGGGGGCTGGGGGGGATCTTTCGTGATGATACCGCCTGACAGGATCAGATACGATTTCAGCGGATCATCAGCATTAAACGAGCCGTGACAGGAAAAATGCGCGCAATGGGCGTTTTCTAACTGCTCTAAATACTGTTCTAAAAGATTGATTTTACTAGCTTCTGCGCCGGCGATAATTTGACTAATCGCGAATTTGGGGGCGATGCTGGTGACTTCTACATCGGCGAAGTCAAGATCCTCGGTGGGATTTTGCAGCGCCAGAAGTTGGTCAAAATTCGGGTGAATTGTAATCTGTTGCAAGAGTTGGCAACTGGGCGCGTATTGAATCCCCTGGGTGAATCTATCTAACAAGAATTCGCCCTCGCTTAGGGGTAAAGCGTGAAGGGGGAACAGGTGCAGCAACCAGTGGGGAATTAGGATTAAGCGCGTACTTTCTGAGGGCAGAATCGTGGTGATTTGGAGGATTTCTGCCAGACGCTGGAGATAGGCGGCGAGTTGGGTTTGCCAGTGGGTATTCTTTTCTTTTATGCTTTTTTTGTAGTCGGCGCGGTATTCATCAACTAAAGCCATTAATTCATCCCATTGACGACTACGATGCACTGTCAGCACGTCGGGGTAAGTGAGCACAAAGGTGATGATTTCTTCGTCGGTGATGTACCACTCAATTAGGGCGGTGTTTGGGGTGAGGAGTTGGGTGATTTCGCTGAAGGCGATCGGTTTTAGGGTTTCGGGGATTTCCTGTTTTTGGGCGATTACTTCGGCAAGGTTGCGGGCTTTGTTGGCTTCGGCATATTCTAGTGCTTCTTGGTTGCTATCGCGATCGAGGCATACTTGCACCATGCCTCTGTAGAGCCTATCCCACTGCAAATCGTGTTTTTGCTTGGTTTCATCCCCCGATTCCAACTTCCGTAGGTTTGTGGCTCCGGTTATAGCATTTTTAAAGGTATCGTAGGCACTGTTGATAGTTGCTGCTCTTTGATTTGTGTCTTCTGGTTTTTCTCGGTTGATGTAGTCTAGTTTTGCTAGATAAGCC
>DMYK01000435.1:5128-6102 GCA_003483675.1 Microcoleaceae cyanobacterium UBA11344 | reverse complement strand
TCACAAATCCGCCGCTTTACTGGGTTGGAATTGGGTTCTCACCTGGCTTTGCGGTCTCAAACCCCTCAGTCGTCCCCGTAACCTTTCCTTTACACCAGGTAAAGTAAGTTTTTTTGATGAACTTATAAATGTCCTAAGTTTTTCGCCACTAGGAGTGAATTCAGCCGTTACATCCTGCGAAACTCCCAACTGTTCGATAATTACCTTGTCCTCTCGACTCACTTGCAAAAACGTCATTTCCACCGGTTCGGCAAAATCCAAGACTGATCGGGGATGTTCGAGTCACAGCGCGCGACAAGCCTTCAACCGATGACCCTCAACACGCGCTAGAATACCCATAGCAATCAGCTTTTCCACTAACTTTGCTACTTAAGTCGCGATCGCACCTTGAAAATTCTGCACTCAACCGACTTTGAACTTCCCTCACCGTCAAAACACCCGTAAAGTGCCGCAAAGCATAGCGATCGCACCTGCAGTCGGCGTTTCCGGCAGCATCAGCTTATTTTTCGGCATCGTACCCGCAAAACAAGCTGCTAAACTAGACCTGATCGTTGCACTCAGAAGTGCTTAAGAAGTCATTTAACCAATAACAAATAACGAATTATGAACTTTATTGAAAGCGTCAAAATGGCCGGTCAAACCCTACTAGCCAACAAAACTCGCAGCAGTTTAACCATGATTGGGATGATTGTCGGCAACGCCTCAGTAATTGCGATGATTGGAGTTGGAGAAGGAGCTCAAAAATTTGTAGCAGGACAAGTTCAATCCCTCGGTACAAATGTATTAATCGTCAGGGCTGGAGTACCTAATGCTAGACGAAATGCCATCTCAAATGCGCCTCAAACTCTCGTACTACCAGATGCAAAGGCGATCGCATCTCAAGTCCCCTCCGTTCAAGGTGTCTCAGCAGAACTTAACAGTTCAGAAATAGTTCGCTACAGCAACAAAAATGTTTCTGCTCTCATTTTTGGCAC
>DMYK01000435.1:3245-5068 GCA_003483675.1 Microcoleaceae cyanobacterium UBA11344 | reverse complement strand
GGTTCTCGGCTCAGAATTAGCAGAGAAACTTTTTGGCAATACAAATCCCTTGGGCGAACAGATACGGATTAAAAATGTTAGTCTTAAAGTAATTGGAGTCTTGGCACCGAAAGGCACATCTTTTGGTACGAATTATGATAATTCTGCCGCTGTGCCGATCGCCACAATGGCCAACCGGATTGTCGGGCGGACATCTCCCTACGGTTTGGCTGTCACGTCGATATTTATTTCGATTAAAGATGAATCGCAAATGGATGCGGCTCAATTTCAGGTAGAAAACCTGCTGAGATTGCGACACAAAATTACCACAGAAGATGACTTTACTGTCAGAAATCAGAAAGATTTAATGGCAAGAATGGGTGCAATTTCCGGCGCTTTGAGTATTATGTTAACTGCTGTTGCCAGCATTTCTTTGTTAGTAGGTGGAATTGGCATTATGAATATTATGCTCGTTTCCGTCAGCGAACGTACTCAGGAAATTGGGCTCAGAAAGGCGATCGGAGCATCCCAACAAGATATCCTGTTTCAGTTTATTGTCGAAGCTGTGATTTTATCCGCCGCCGGCGGCTTAGTCGGCACTTGCGTAGGTGTCACCGGCATTTTGCTCCTAGGTAATTTCACTCCCCTGCAAGCTGGAATATCACCAGTGGCGATCGCCCTTGCAGTCAGTGTATCCGGTGGCGTCGGCCTCTTCTTCGGCGTTATACCCGCCCGCCAAGCCGCCAAACTCGACCCGATCGCAGCCTTGAGAAGCGCTTAATAAATATTTACTTATTTAGTTACACAATACGCTCCTTTTATGATAATCAAAAACATACAGCGTATTCCAGGTTGATCAAGTAGGGACAGGGCATTGCCCTGTCCCTACGGCGGGGATAGATCGATCGCGCTGTATTTATCTAAACATTAAAAAAACCGTTTTCTTGTAAGTATTTAAGAAAATTGCAGTATTTAAATTACTTGCAATGACCGTATTTTTACGCATATCCACAGCGCAAAAATTCATAAAAACCCGTTAAATACTAAAGATTTAATTAAGTTACGGTGGCGATGTTTCCTAACTAACCCGAAAGTTTACTAATATGAAATTGCCAGCTAACAGGTCTTAGCATTTATAACTGCTAATAGTTTTAGCTAGTTAGTACAAAACATCAAATTATACCAATGACATCCATCACAGGTACTGCCAAATTTGACTATCTCCAAGGAACGTCCGAATCAGACAGAATTAACGGCTTGGATGGCAACGACATAATTTATACCAATAGCGGAGACGACTTCATCGAAGGCGGTACAGGCAAAGACAAAATCTGCGGCGACCAAGGCAACGATACGATATTCGGTGGTGCAGACGACGACATCATCTGGGGAGGCAAAGGCAACGACCTAATTTCCGGCAACTCCGGGAACGACACCATTTACGCCGGCGCTGGCAGCGATAGCATCACCGGTGGCGAAGGCGATGATATATTTGTCATTGCTAAACGCAGTGGCGGCCCAACTGTAGACACTGCGGACTACATCACCGATTTCGGCGGCAATGATAAAATTCGATTGCTAAACGGTCTCACCTTTGAAGATTTAAACATCCAACCAGGCACGGGCGCTAACAGCAACAGCACCGTAATTCAAGACAAACTCACGGGTGAATTCTTAGCAGTATTGCCAGGAGTCAACAGTAGCAGCATCAACCGCAACAACTTCGCAACTCAGATATCGGGAAACGCCGTCACGGGCTGGAATGCAACCCTGCTGGAAGCCGTGCGGACAGACAACACCGCACCTCCCCTAGCCTCGCGCAACATGGCAATGGTTCACGCAGC
>DMYK01000435.1:0-3201 GCA_003483675.1 Microcoleaceae cyanobacterium UBA11344 | reverse complement strand
ATAGATGCACCAGCAGGCGCGTCAGAAGAAGCCGCCACAGCCGCCGCAGCCCACCGCGTCTTAGTCAGCGTTTATCCAGCCCAAGCGGTCAAATTCAATGAAGCATACGCATCGTCTTTAGCCAAAATCCCCGACGGGAAATCCAAAGACGACGGTATCGCCCTCGGACAGCAAGTTGCCGACCAAATTATCACTTTGCGGAGTACAGACGGCGCCAGCAAAGTCGTGGAGTACATCCCCAAAACCGACCCCGGCAGTTGGGTTCCGACTCCCCCCGATTTTGCCCCAGGGCTGTCGCCGCAGTGGCCAGAGGTTACTCCCTTTGCGATGACTAGCGGTTCCCAGTTCCGCCCGGCTGGCCCGCCCGCCCTCGACAGCGCCAAGTACGCAGAGGAATTGAACTACGTCAAAGAAATCGGCAAAATTGACAGTCTCACGCGCACCCCAGATCAAGCTGAGATAGGTGAGTTTTGGGCCAACCCCGAAGGCACGTTCACCCCTCCGGGGCACTGGAATCAAATCGCCGAAGCAGCAGCCACCCTCACCGGTCAATCCTTAGAAGATAGCGCCCACTTGTTCGCCCTGCTAAATATTGCCCTCGCCGATGCAGCTATTAGCTGCTGGGATGCCAAGTATCAATACAACTTCTGGCGGCCCGTGACAGCTATCCGCCAAGCTGACAAAGACAACAATCCGAACACCACAGCCGACCCCCTATGGACTCCACTCTGGATTAATCCGCCGTTTTCTGAGTATGCGTCGGGCCACAGTACCTTTAGCGGTGTGGCAGATTCTGTTATGAGTTCTGTATTCGGTTCGGATTTTGGCTTTGGGGACAAGGGAGATAAGTCTGTCAATAGTTTGCGAACTTATGAAAACTTTAGCCAAGCGGCTGACGAATCGGGCATGAGTCGCATTTACGGAGGCATCCATTTCATGAGTGCTAATGTGGATGGTTTGAGTTCTGGTAGAAGTTTGGGTAACTATGTTGTCCAGAATTTCTTAAAAGCGTAGAAATCTTTTTTGTGGGGTGGGGGCGGGTTTGCGAGATTGTTGGTTTTGGGCAATTATTGTTGGTGGAACCCGCCCCTACAGAATGTATGAATTTTTACATTTTTCTTTCCGTTTATTCGAGCAATTCTACGGTGCCGTGATCGCCGTCAACTGCCGCTCCCAAAGCAGCCTAAAAGTAGAAGATTCCGAATCAATCGGAAACAATATGAATGTTTTTTTTAACCGCAGATCAACGCCGATGAACACCGATCAAATTGCATCGGCGTTCATCTGTGTTTATCTGCTGATATCTGCGGTTAAAAACTCCCAATCTAACGCAAACAATATTAGATACCCGACTTCTTAAAGAAATCGGATATCTGGGTATTCTGTTGTTTGAGGTGGGGTTATTTATTCCAGCAATTCTACAGTGCCGAGATAGCCGTCTACTCGGACTTTTTGACCGTCTCGCAGGCGAGTTGTGGCTTCGGAAATATTCATAACTGCGGGAATTTTGTACTCGCGAGCGATAATTGCTCCGTGAGATAGTTGGCCGCCAACTTCGGCGATAATTGCTGTTGCTCCTAATAGCAGCGGTGCCCAACCTGCATCGGTGTATGGGACTACTACGATCGCATTTTCTCCTAAATCTGTGGTCACGGTGCGACAAATCTTGACAAAACCTTCGACGCGGCCGATACTTGCGGGAATTCCCTGCATGATATTAGTTTCGGATGTTGCTAGGTCGATCGACCTTTTCTGAGAATTGGGCAACAGATTGCCGTAGACTACAGGGGGAATCGGGCGATCGCGATCGGCTTTTAACTGTTCCCGCCTTTCCCTAATTGTATCCTGAAACGAAACACTAGCACCGCTGCGTATCCACTGCTGAATCTCCCCAAATTCCAAATAAAAGATATCGCCTGTTTCCTCAAATACCTCCATTGCTAAGCCGCCAGCTTCTATTTCCAAAAAAGTCCAGCGCAAATGAGCCAATAACCGGGCGTAGATTTCGCTAATCTCGTTTTTGACTATCGCTCTTTCCTGACATTTATCTAATCGCCACTTCTGCCAAAAAGTCAAGGGCAATTCACGCTTTTCGACTAAATTAGTTACAGCGGATTTGCCCGCCATATTTACTAACAGTTTTTGGTAAGTTTCCGGTTGTTCTCGCCAAGTATGAACAGCGATATCAGTTCCCACTTCGCTCAAATATCCGTAAGTATTAAGCCACTTTTCAAACTCTGCAAGCAGAGCCGAATTTTCTTCAAATACCTGTGTTAATTGTGCGACTGAAATAGTTTTGTCAGATTGCGAAATCGCAGCTTGTCGCAACTTTTGGGCTAACTGCTGTAAAGCTCGCACCGATGCGATTTCCGGTGCGCTGTCATTGTCTAGCCATTCATCGGAAACGCGAAAAATTGCTTTACGAATTGCCAGCCCGATCGGACCTAATATATTGTAGTAAGTAATCGGTTTCAGCAACTCCTGAATTTGCTCGGCTCTCTCCAACAATTCCGTTAAATATTGATAATTGGGAATTGGGAATTGGGAATTGGGAATTGGGAATTGCGAATTGGTAATTGGGAATTGGGAATTGTTCCCCATTATTTCTTCGCTCTTCTTTATTCCCTCTTCCCTCTTCCTTATTCCCTCTTCCTTATTCCCTCTTCCCTCTTCCTTCTTCCTTCTTCCTTCTTCCTTCTGCAAACTTTCCAGTGCGGGGAGGAAAATAGCAGTGCGATCGCCCTCAAAATCTGCATTTAGCGCCCTCTCCCGCTGCACCAGACGCCACAAACCGGGCAAAGAGGGCAAAATCTTCCTCAAAGGCGGCTTGCCCATTTTTTGCCCTCTCAGCAAAAATTCTAAACCCTGCTCAGGTAATCCCATCATCCGAAAGATTTCGCCCAACAAAGTCGCATTAAAATAAGCGTGAGAACCCAGCAAAGTTGCTGTTTCAGTAAAGTTTAAATTAGCAGCTCTCTCACCTAAAACCACCTTAAATATTTCTCCCCAAACTCCGCAAGTTAGCGGTCGATTAATCGACCAAGTTAGGGGACGAATTGCACCGGGAATCACTTCTGCTGCAATAGTTCGCGTCCAAAAAGGCTGCAAATTAGTAATCGGGCGACTTTGCAAAATCCAAAGTTTTTCGCCATCCCAACTCCACTCAATATCCTGGGGGATTCCGTGAAAAAATGCTTCGAT
>DMYK01000434.1 GCA_003483675.1 Microcoleaceae cyanobacterium UBA11344 | reverse complement strand
TGCTCGATCAACTTGTCACGGATAGCTTGTTTGCCATAAGCCGCAGCATAACCGAGTTTCGGCACGCGATCGATCGCATCTCCAACTAAATGGAAGCGATCGAGATCATTAATCACCACCATATCAAACGGCGTGGTAGTCGTTCCCTCTTCCTTGTAACCGCGAACGTGAATATTCGAGTGATTTTTCCGGCGATAAGTCAACCGGTGAATCAGCCAAGGATAGCCGTGAAAAGCAAAGATTACCGGCTTATCTGTCGTGAACAAAGCATCAAAATCCTTGTCAGACAAACCGTGAGGATGTTCTATCGAAGGTTGCAGCGTCATCAAATCCACCACATTCACCACCCGCACTTTCAAAGCGGGGAAATATTGGCGCAAAAGGTCAACAGCCGCCAAAGTTTCCAGAGTCGGAACATCTCCCGCACAAGCCATCACCAAATCGGGTTCGTAACCTTTGTCATTACTAGCCCACTCCCAAATGCCAATACCCGCAGTACAGTGTTTGATCGCAGCATCCATGTCCAGATATTGCAAGGCCGGCTGCTTCCCAGCAATAATCACATTCACATAGTGGCGACTGCGGAGACAGTGGTCAGTTACTGACAGCAAAGTGTTAGCATCGGGCGGCAAATAAATCCGCACGACTTCCGCTTTCTTGTTAATTACGTGGTCGATAAAACCCGGATCTTGGTGAGAAAAACCGTTGTGGTCTTGCCGCCAAACGTGAGAAGTTAACAGGTAGTTGAGAGATGCGATCGGTCTCCGCCAAGGAATATGACGAGTAATTTTCAACCACTTGGCGTGTTGGTTAAACATCGAGTCGATGATGTGGATAAACGCCTCGTAGCAGGAGAAAAAGCCGTGGCGTCCCGTCAGCAAATAGCCTTCCAGCCATCCCTGACACATATGTTCGCTGAGGATTTCCATCACGCGGCCATCGGGAGAGATGCGATCGTCTTCGGGGATAATGTCACCCGTCCACATCCGGTCTGTCACCTCAAACACCGGATCGAGGCGGTTTGATGCGGTTTCGTCAGGCCCGACAATGCGGAAATTGGCGTTTTCCTGATTGAGTTTCATCACATCCCGCAGGAAACGACCAGTGACGCGGGTGGCTTCTGCCATCACAGTCCCTGGTTTTGGCACGTCTACGGCGTAATCCTCAAAATTTGGCATTTTCAAGTCTTTTAGCAAGATGCCGCCGTTAGCGTGCGGATTTGCCCCCATGCGTCGATCGCCCTTGGGCGCGAGTTCTGCTAATTCGGGAATTAACTTACCGTTTTCGTCAAAGAGTTCTTCCGGCTTATAACTCTTCATCCAATCTTCGAGGAGTTTGACGTGCTCTGGCTTACCAACCATTTCCGAAAACGGGACTTGGTGCGATCGCCAAGAACCCTCAGTTTTCTTCCCATTCACCTCCTTGGGCCCCGTCCAACCCTTGGGACTCTTGAGCACAATCATCGGCCACTGAGGGCGCTGGGAATAGCCATTAGTCCGGGCTTCCTCCTGAATCGCCTTAATTTCGCCAATGACCGTATCCATCGTTGCAGCCATCAACTGGTGCATCGTTTCCGGGTCTGAACCTTCCACCCAATAAGGTTTGTAGCCGTAACCGACCATCAAACTTTCCAATTCCTCGCGCGGAATGCGGGCCAACACAGTAGGATTGGCAATTTTGTAGCCATTCAGGTGCAAAATCGGCAATACAGCCCCGTCGCGAACCGGGTTAAGAAACTTGTTAGAATGCCAGCTAGTAGCCAGCGGGCCAGTTTCTGCTTCCCCGTCACCGACGACTGCTGCAACGATTAAATCGGGGTTATCGAAAGCCGCCCCGAAAGCATGGACGAGGGCGTAGCCAAGTTCCCCGCCTTCATGAATCGATCCCGGAGTTTCCGGGGCGACGTGGCTGGGGATACCGCCGGGAAAGGAAAACTGTTTGAACAGCCGTTTCATTCCCTCGGAATCTTGGGAAATATTTGGGTAATATTCGGTGTAAGTTCCTTCTAAGTAAGTGTTGGCTACCAAGCCCGGCCCGCCGTGTCCGGGGCCTGCGATGTAGATAGCGTTTAAGTCTTGGGATTTGATGAGGCGGTTGAGGTGAACGTAGATGAAGTTGAGGCCTGGAGTGGTGCCCCAATGTCCCAGGAGTCTGGGTTTGACCTGTTCGATGGTGAGGGGTTCTTTGAGTAGCGGATTGTCGAAAAGATAGATTTGTCCGACGGAAAGGTAGTTAGTCGCCCGCCAGTAAGCGTTCATTTTGCCGAGTTCCGAGTCGGAAAGCGGTTTTAATTGCGGGATTTCGGTCGTTTCTAGCATTATACGCGATTCAATCCTGTATTTTGGTTATTTATTGCCTGGACGCATGGGGGCCGAGAAACCGGGTTTTTTACGAAAATACTTTGTTGCAGCCCGCAGATTCGGCAAAAAACCCGGTTTCTTTGGTCGGAGTGCGTAATTTATGTTCACTCCATGTTTCACAAGCAAACAATTGAATTGTATACCAGTGTTATCTAAATCAAAGTTTAAATTAACGTTAATTTTTGGGTAACAAGCGCGCTATGATCACGGCAGAAAAGCCGGAGGCTGCGGGGGTGAAAGCCAGCAATGAAGAAGATACTTCTCTAGGTAGAGGTAAGAATGATTTATGTGTGAAATTAAATTGGATAAACTCAATGCTGAAGGGAACTTCTCTTCTTACTTATAATAAATCCAAGAATTTAATCTCAATTCATCTGCCATCGGCTCCAAATAAAGTTCGATCGCTTCTTGAATATTTGCTAATGCTTCGTCAATCGTTTCCCCTTCACTGATGCAGCCTGACAGTGAGGGAACATAGACGGTATATCCACCTTCGTCACTGGGTTCTAATACGACTTTGATGTTCATAATTTCGGTGTCGCGAGCGCTGACTTTTCTATTATAGATGATTTCGGGCGATCGCCCTACAATAGCAAATAGCTAAATATTATGGAGCAATTGCCTGAGCATTTCTTTTTGGGAGATGCCTAATAGTAAAATAAAAATATGCCATAATATAAATATTAGTTTCATAGCCTTCCACCTATGACCGCCCAAATCACCCTGAATTTGCCAGATGAAGTCTATCACCAAGCAGAATTACTAGCGCAGCAACACCACCGCAGCGTGAGTGAGATTCTAGTAGAAACTCTGGAAATTTTCCTATTACCAACCGCTAAACCCGTGTCAGCATTGTCTGATTCAGAAGTAATCACTCTGACTAAACTCCGGCTGCAACCAGTCCAAGAACAACGATTGAATGAATTGCTAGACCGCCAACAATCCGGTACGATTGCCTCTGTAGAACGCGAGGAATTGCAAGCATTAATCCACATCTATGAAGCTAGACTATTACGACAAGCTCAATCCTTAAATGAAGCTGTGCGGCGCGGCTTGCTCGAACCATTAAAAGGATAATCAAAATGGCAATTTCTGAACAAGTTAGAGCCAGAGTTCGCGCCCAAGCTCAAAGGATCGCAAATTAAATAATTTACACAAGTTTGTGGGATGGGCGTCCCGCCCG
>DMYK01000422.1:544-4933 GCA_003483675.1 Microcoleaceae cyanobacterium UBA11344 | reverse complement strand
ATCTGATTCAGCGATTGAAATCGCTACTACAAAAACGAAGTCCACTCAAGGGCGGACTAAGAAGTAATGCCATTACATCCGTTACATCCCGTACATTGCCCGTTGCCGAACTTCCTGCTTACAATTTGAGCAATGCTTCTTTGATATTTAATGCTAAAAATCTATCCAATGGTAGATACATCCAGTAAATAGATAATTGACGATCGCTGCTAGTCTTATGAAACCCCAAAGCCAGGGCCTGTTTTTCGTAACCGGGGTGAATCATCAGCGTGTACAAGTCGCAAAGATTGGGAAAATCTGTTTGCATTTCAACTAAAACTTTTTGTGCGTCTTCGAGGAAATCAATTCGGTATTCTGACAAATACTGCGGCTCTATCATCCAACTGCGGACAAATACTGACTGGCAATTTTGATCTCCTGGTAGCGCCATATTGAAAGGATCGATATCGGAAATAGAACTTAAATGAAGGCTTTTGCTAGGATCACTAAAAAAATTAACTTCCGATGAGGTAGCGGTGGGATAAAGTAAGTAAAACCCGACGGGATTGAGATTATCGCAGCGGCGCAAAACTCGCATTCCCTTTGAGTATTGACTAGCCAAAAGCCGGAGGATTTTAGCAATTTTGTAGGTAACGGCGTTAGTGTTGCGGTTCATCCAGTTGTAATTGGTGGCTAATAAATTTGCCACGGTAATTGCGTCGCACCGAGGATTAAAATTATCTAATTGGAGTTGTACAGGCTTTTGAGGTTTGGCTGGATCTAAAATTTCCGGGATCGGTTGAATTTCAATTGCAGTAGTGTTACCGTCAAAGTATTTTTTAATTAATCCCAGGGCTTCTAATTTATCTAACATCATTCCCGCCGCCCGATCGCTCCCTCGCTCGGAATCGCAGTAAAATAGTTCTGCGGCTTCCCGGTGGGTACACTGAACTTCTGTTTCTAGCAATTCCAGTTTCGCCAGCGGCGGTTTGATTCGGGGCTGGCTTTCCTGAAGCTGTTTCACCAATAAGTAAATCCACAGCCTTACAAAGCATTCAGCCCTAGTGCGAGTTACGCCTACTCGTTTCATCAACAGCGAGACAGCCGTGCGTCGTTGAGATTGAGAATACCAAGCATTGAGTTGTGCAAAATCCATTTTAGTCGGGAAGCAGTGAAGGAACTCTACTTATATATTGGCTCAATTTCCGAAAAAACTTCACCCTGATTCAGGTTACTTGTGATCGCTTTTGCTCAACTTACGTGATTTCGACAAGCTTTGAAATATAGCTGTTACTCCTGGCAATTTCACTGCTTCCCAAAGCAAAATCAGTTGGCTCAGTACCTGGATTTCCCAGCACATTACAGGGAGAACTTTCCGAATTATCTCCCATAAAAATAGTTTCAACTCAAGGAGTTTGCAGTGCCGGAGTTTCTGCTTTAAATGACGCCGCCTCTCAACTCTAACTCGGCAAAAAAAAACAGCCATTGCTGTCGCTTCCGATTTTACCTCGCGCTTGTTCAAAAGTACCAAATTTGAATCTTCAACTTCAGTACAAGCGGGAAAAACCCTGCCTTTCGATACAATCCAACATCCAGTTTGTATGTATTCAGGATGTGCAGATGAAAACAGCACCAAAAGCTGGCTGGATTCCGACTACTACGAATTACGAATTACGAATGACGAATGACGAATGACGAATGACGAATTACGAATGACGAATTACGAATGACGAATTACGAATTACGAATTACGAATTACGAATTACGAATGACGAATTACGAATGACGAATTATCAATGACCAATGACGAATTATCAATGACCAATTGTCAATGACCAATTGTCAATGACCAATTGTCAATGACCAATTGCCAATTCCCAATTCCCAATTATCAATTCCCAATTAAGCTGCTATCTGTGGGTATTCCGCTGAGGTCGGCAAATTCTGATGCACAACAATCCACTGGCCTGTAATCGGGTCGCGGTAAGTAATAAACGGATTAGATTTTAAGGGTTTACTGCAAGGTTTGACTACCATGTCCACACACTCTCAATAACTTATCTTGAATCACTACTACAACACCATCTCTTTAATAATCGCCTAATTCTTCTGAAATCAGCGTGATTTTTTCCTNNTTTTTATGTGACACATAGCACTGGTAAATGGTGATTTCAAACTGCCTTTATAGTGAGCCGGATCACTATAAAGCAGCCACTCAAAAATTCTACCTTCTGCCTTCCACCTTCTATCTTCTGGAGTCCCACTATTTTAACTGTACATCTGATATTATTAAGTAAGGTAAAGACGTTTATCAGAGATCCCCCTCACAAACCTATGGTGCTATTTGGATTTGGCAAAAAGTCGAGCCTGCCCTCTCCGCAAGACGCATTGCCGGGACGAGCAGAGTCTATGCCGATACCGGCAAATCACTTTGTTAATGGCAACCCGCTCAAATCTCCTTTTCCAACCGGTATGGAGACTGCTATGTTTGGCTTGGGCTGTTTTTGGGGAGCCGAACGCAAATTTTGGCTGCAAAATGGAGTTTTTTCGACGGCAGTTGGTTACGCGGCTGGGATTACTCCAAATCCTACTTACAACGAGGTTTGCAGTGGGATGACGGGACATAATGAAGTAGTTCTGGTTGTCTTCGATCCGAAGGTAATTAGTTACGAAACGCTCCTAAAAGTTTTTTGGGAAAGTCACAATCCGACTCAAGGAATGCGTCAGGGAAATGATTCTGGTACTCAGTATCGATCGGGAATTTACACCTATTCAGCTAGCCAAATGCAGCTAGCTGAAGCATCGCGAGATGCCTACCAGCCAGCTCTGACAGCAGCAGGTTACGGCAAAATTACTACTGAGATTATTGAGGCTCCTGAGTTTTATTACGCAGAAAGCTATCATCAGCAGTATCTTGCTAAAAACCCTAACGGCTATTGCGGTTTGGGCGGTACAAAGGTTTGTTTGCCTGCAATGTCTCAAGCTTAAATTTTTTAAGCTGAGATTTGGGAGGATTTTTATCAACAGGCAAGATGCCTGTTCCACAATCTATAAAAATTATTGTGGGCGGGTATTTTGCCAGCCACAGAAAGGCAAATAGGCTAGTTAAAGACAGGTAAAAAATGCTGGCTGCTGTTGTAATTATCAATGTATTAATATCTCTGGTTTGCTTTTACATAGCTGGGAAATTGTGGCTTCTGCGGCGGACGATCGCACTTTTTGAAGCGAGAATCACCGCAATGAATCGCTGTACCAGCTATGTCCTCGGCAAATCGCCCAATTTTTTTGCGAACAAGCAGCAACTTGCTCACCAGTGGCGGCGGGATTATCAACAACTGGAATTGCAACTGCAACAAGTTCAGCAACTGTTGGGATTGCTGGGTTTGGGACGGATGCTGTGGCTGCGGCGCGATCGCCCTTTGAGGTAATAAGTTGTTGAGCATCAAAATTTAAGGTTTCGGGCGGGCTCTCCTGCCCACTCCATAAGAGTTTGAAGCAATCAGAAACCATATTTCTACTTTGGGAAGTCGCTGCGATCGGGCAAACGCACCTAAAATTGGTTGAGGGAGAGAAACGATCACAATGTCAACTAAACGTTCAGGATTATTTATTGGCGGCTTGTTGGTGGGTTCGGCGATCGGGGCCGTGACGGGCTTGCTGATGGCACCCAGAACCGGCAAGGAGACGCGGCGGATTTTGAAAAAATCGGCCGATGCTTTGCCGGAGTTAGCCGAAGATTTATCGACCAGTATACAATTGCAAGCCGATCGACTTTCTGAATCTGCACTGCGAAATTGGGACGAAACTTTGATTAGATTGAAGGAGGCGATCGCAGCCGGCTTGGAAGCGACTCAGCGGGAACGCCAAACCCTGTCGGAAACTGAAGCCGAAGAGACTTCCCCGTCGCGCCCGGATCTCCGCTAACTCAACAACTGTCACCCATCACTCATTGCTGTTTGGGATGGGCACTCTGATCCCATCCCACAATCATTTCATCNNGTAAAATTAGATGCACAGCATTTAGAAATCCCAAACCCCAAATCCGAGATTCAAGTGAGCGATCCCCTATTTTGGCTAGGACTTTCGATTTTGCTAGTCGCAGTTAGCTTAACTGCTGTTTTAGTGACTCTGATACCTGCGGTGCAAGCATTGACGCGGGCGGCGCGCAGCGTGGAAAAGCTAGCTGACACCCTTTGTCGCGATTTTCCGCCCACTTTGGAGGCGATTCGGTTGACGGGGCTGGAAATTAGCGAATTAACGGATGATGTCAACTCCGGCGTGCAAAGTGCGGGGGAAGTTGTCAAACAAGTCGATCGCAGCATTGGTAGTGCAAAAAAGCAAGCACAAAACGTGCAAGTTACAACTCGTAGTGTGGTGACTGGGATTAAGGCTGCTTGGAAAACTTTAACT
>DMYK01000422.1:0-466 GCA_003483675.1 Microcoleaceae cyanobacterium UBA11344 | reverse complement strand
CTGGATACAAGCCCACGGATTCATCCGTAGATCAATAAAAAACTTGATATCCGAATCTTCAAATCTCAAATCTCCAATCTCAAATATGTTTAATTAGATTGACCTAATTATCAATAGCACAGCCCTCCCACCAGCAAGGATTCTGATCCATAAAATCCATCAAAGCATTATACTTAGGCGAACCCTTTTGCTCCACATACTCCAAAGCCCCCCAACTTCCCCACTTAGTAGATACACCCACATCCACAAAGTGCATGAAGAGACTACCTCCAGCTTGTTTCCAACTATTCAGTAATTGCGTGTAGAGATCATACATTTCTGGACGCCTATTTAATTCCATAAAAAACTTGGTCAGTTTTTCGTTATTCTCAACTCCCTCAATACCTACAATATGTTGACCACCCTCGTAAGCAAATAACTTTAGACCTTTTTGTTGGGCAACATCTAAGTAATATCTAAAGTCATT
>DMYK01000535.1 GCA_003483675.1 Microcoleaceae cyanobacterium UBA11344 | reverse complement strand
TCAGCTTGGGAAATCGAGCGGTTTTAATATTTTAGAGCAATAGTGCGATCGACCGTTCTCGCTTTGTATACAACCTTGTTTATAAATAAGTAAAAACACTGATACTTCGAGTCCGCTGGCGATATTATATCAAATCCGTTGGTATAGTCCTGTATTCATCTCTCTCATCTCCTCCTCTGCGCCCTCTGCGCTCTCTGTGGTTAAATCATTCCGATGCAACCGTAAACGATATTATAAGTAGAGTTTATCGGTACAGATAAATATGCTGAATCAGAAATATGAAATTTTAATGCAATACTTAATATAAAATTAATAAGTCTATGCTGAAGCACCGGATCCAACGGCTGCAAGGAACTCCCAGGCACTCGCAGAAATTCTCTCTAATTCAGTCCGGGACCCACAAATAACAAAGAAACCGGGTTTTTATGCGTTTCTGGGTGCTGTGACGAAGTTTTATCGTAAAAACCCGGTTTCTGACTACCCGTGCGTAAGTCCGATAATTCTGCCTTCTGGCTTTCCACTGCTGTAGTCAGCGCGATCGAGACTATTCTCAGATTCTTAAATTTTTGTAACCTTCACAGGTAATGCCGATGGCTCAAATCTTACTCCAGACAGTTTGGTTTATACCTTGCTATCCACTCATCGGCGGAGTTCTGTCGATGCTGTGGTTTCCCGCTGTCACCCGTCGCACGGGGCCAAGACCATCCGGTTACGTGAACGCCATCTTAACATTCTTCGCTTTCCTACACGGCGCGATCGCCCTCACAGCTATCTGGAACCAACCGGCGCAACACCAGTTGATTCCCTGGCTGAATGTAGCAGGTTTAGACTTAACCATTCCCGTAGAAATCTCTGCTGTCACCGTTGGGGCGACAGTTTTGATTACCGGATTGAACTTGCTGGCCCAGATTTATGCTTTCGGTTACATGGAAATGGACTGGGGCTGGGCTAGGTTCTTTTCCCTGATGGGGCTGTTTGAAGCGGGGATGTGTGGCTTAGTGCTGTGCAATTCCCTGTTCTTCAGTTACATGATTTTGGAAGTTCTCACTTTGGGCACCTACCTGTTAGTCGGGCTGTGGTTCAATCAGTCTTTGGTGGTGACAGGAGCCCGCGACGCTTTCTTAACCAAGCGGGTGGGAGATTTATTCCTGCTGATGGGTGTAGTTGCAATTCTGCCGCTGGCTGGAACTTGGAATTTTGACGAGTTGGCTGTATGGGCCCAGACTGCAAAGATTGACCCCACTGTAGCGACGTTGTTGGCTTTAGCTTTGATTGCGGGCCCGATGGGTAAATGCGCTCAGTTTCCCTTGCACCTGTGGCTGGATGAAGCGATGGAGGGCCCGCTACCGGCAACGATTTTGCGGAATACCGTAGTTGTGGAAACCGGTGCTTGGATTTTGATTAAGTTGCAGCCGGTGATTGCTTTGTCGCCGATCGGACTGAAGACAACTATTATTGTAGGTGCTGCGACGGCGGTTGGTGCTTCCTTAATTGCGATCGCCCAAATCGACATCAAGCGCACGCTTTCCTATATAGTCAGCTCTTACATGGGCTTAGTATTCATCGCCGTCGGCACCGGACAAACCGAAACAGCCCTGACATTGATCTTTGCCTACACCTTAGCAATGGGTTTGCTGGTGATGAGCATCGGTTCGGTAGTTTGGAACAGCGTCACTCAGGATGTCCGAGCTCTCGGCGGTTTGTGGGGAAAGCGGCCAATATCGGCGATATCGTTTATTGTCGGTAGCGCTGGATTGGTTGGATTGCCGCCCTTCGGCTGTTTTTGGGCTTTATCAGAATTAGCATCTGGGCTTTCGGAATTTCACCCTTTGCTGTTAGGAATAGTGCTGTTTGTAAACGGTGTAACTGCTTTTGGTTTGGTGCGCGTCTTCGGTTTAGTTTTTGGCGGCAAACCGAAGCAAATGACCGAACGTTCGCCGGAAGTTCACTGGCCTTTTATCTTACCAATGACTATTTTAATGGGCTTTACTTTGCACGTTCCGCATTTGCTGGCAGCGTGGCAGTTATTGCCTTGGGCAAGTTTGAATTATACCGCAACTGGACTGGTAGTTTTGTCAAGTGCGATCGGCATCGGTGCAGGAGCATTTGTTTACCTGAACGAGAAATGGGAAAAACCAGTGCAAATTGGTTCTCAAGCCCTGCAAGACTTTTTTGCCTACGACTTTTACACCGCCCAACTTTACCGGGTGACAGTGATCTTTGCCGTCGGTTTAGTTGCTCAAGTTATCTCTTGGGTCGATCGCAATATTGTTGACGGATTCGTAAATCTCATAGGTTTGGCAACTGTTTTCGGAGGGCAAAGTCTCAAATACAACGTTACGGGTCAAACTCAGTTTTACGCCTTGACAATTCTGTTCGGAGTTGCACTTTTGGGACTGATAGTAAGCTGGCCGCTGCTAGCTCGCCTGTCGCTGATTGTCGGCGGGTAAATAGATCTAAGATTTAAGATTTTAGGTGACACTTTTAATCTAAAATCTTAAAAACATGAAGTCTTTAACCAAGATTTCCAAATCGATCCAACAAGGCAGCATTAATGAACTCAAATAACAGACAATTCAATCTTTCCCGGCGCAATTCGTTCAAATTTGTCGCAGGTGCGATCGGTACAGGGATACTCGCAGCAGGAGTAGGGGCTGATTTTGCAGCACCCGAACCAGCAATTGCTCAAAATGATTTGACTCCCGATGCAGCTTTGAAAAAGTTAATGGACGGCAACAAGCGGTTTGTTGACAGAAAACGCCAAAATCCCAACCAAGATTTAGTTCGCCTCGCCGAAGTTGCCAAATCTCAAAAACCCTTTGCTGCGATTCTCGGCTGTGCAGATTCCCGCTTTCCCTCCGAGATCATCTTCGATCAGGGATTCGGAGATTTATTTGTCTGTCGCGTGGCCGGAAATGTGGCTACCCCAGAAGAAATTGGCAGCCTGGAATTTGGCACCCTGGTATTGGGAGCAAAAGTCCTTGTGGTAGTCGGGCATAAAAGGTGCGGTGCGGTAGACGCAACCATCAAAGGAGCTCAAGTTCCCGGTCAAATTGGCAGTTTGCTCGACGCAATTAAGCCGGCTGTAGAAAGCTCGAAAAGCCAAGGGGGCGATCGTCTAGAAAATGCCTCAAAAGCAAATGTTTTGCTGCAAGCTAACAGGTTGAAAGCATCTCCAGTTATCTCTAAGTTAATTGAGGAGAAAAAACTGAAAGTTGTTGGTGGATAC
>DMYK01000630.1:2562-4301 GCA_003483675.1 Microcoleaceae cyanobacterium UBA11344 | reverse complement strand
TTATTTAACTGCTGTGAAATTGGCAGACGGTTGCTCAATTACCATCCGCGATCTTACAGACTTAAAACAGTTGTCGTTAAAGTCAATGATGGAACTGAACCAACCACCTACTAGCATCAAATAGCATAAACGGGACTTACGCAATCCGACCCAAGAAACCGGGTTTTTTAACTAAGACTTATATCATGTTCGGTCGAATAGTTGTCATTCTGAGTGAAGCGAAGAATCTCCGAGATGCTTCGCGGAGTTTACTTGCAGAACGTAGTGAAGGGCTCAGCATGACAAACAAGCTTTTATCGTAAGCGATCGGACATGATATTACGCACAGATAACGGGATCGTGTCATTGTTCACTGTGTGTCGCAATCGCAGAGACTAAGCGATTGCGGAGCACAGCGAACAATGACAAATCCATACAAAAGGGGGGTAATCAACCCTGATTTGCGATAATTAGGGCTGAGGAACTCAAGATTCACCAACCAAGGGTTCAGTTAAATCCAGAATCTTCTCAAACTGAAACTTCTTCACCCAATTTCTGAGAGTTTGAAGCTCGAAAGCGTGAGATTCAGGAATGTCATCAAGGAGTTTAGAAACTAATTCTGAATCCGCGTCAAGAACTGCTTCATGGAATTTTACCATCCATTGTTTTGACATCGCTGCTAATAAATCTGTTAAATTTAACGGTTCTCCCGTCACATGAGAAGGGGGATACAGTGGCTCTTCTTCTTGATAAATATAACTGACACCCAAATGTTTAGCCATGATGTCAAATATGGCTTCTTTGTGGAACGGTTTTCGCACAAAATCATCACAACCAGCCGATAAAATAACTGCCTTTTCTTCTTCCCACACGCTAGCAGAAATAGCAATAACAGCAGTAGCTTGACCTTTGATGGTGCCTTTAATCTGTTTCGTGGCTTCATAACCATCCATAACGGGCATTCTCATGTCCATCCAGATGAGATGCGGTGAGTATGAATCCCAAATTTCCAGGGCTTCAATACCATTAGTTGCTTCTTGTAGTTCAAAACCAAGAGGTTTGAGGAGTGTAACTAACAGTTTCCGATTGTCATCTTGATCATCGACTACTAGGATACGATATTGGGGTTGATTGGGTGCTAAAGCAATGACGCGATGATTGTAGGGTTGGTTTTGAATTGCGCTATCAGCGATGCCCACAGAAATGTCAAATTGAAATGTTGTGCCAGAGGTCGCTAGAGGCTTTGTATCATCAGATAATTCCCTGAGAGGCATTCCAGAGGTGAAAACTTTGCCGCCACTAATGACTGTTATTTCACCTCCCATCAAGCGGACAAATTGATGGCTAATGGTCAGTCCTAATCCCGTTCCTTGTTGCACTTTTTGACCTGATGCTGTTTGCACGAAGGGCTTGAATAGTTGCTCCAGTTCGTCTGCGGCAATGCCAACTCCCGTATCTTTTATTTCAAAGGTAATGGTTTTTGGTTTTTGGTTGTTTGTTATTTGTGTTTCGGCTTCACTTTTGCCTTTGGCATTTTTACTTTTTACTTCTACAGACACGCTTCCAGAAGAGGTAAACTTAAGGGCATTACCGATTAAGTTAATTAGCACTTGCCGTAACTTAACTTCATCAGCGTAGATGTATTTGGGAAGATCGGCAGCACATTCAAATCGTAATTGTAAGCCTTGATCTTTGGCTTTCAACGCAAACATATCCTCGATATCAGCTAATAAGTGATGGATGTTTAAATTATTTTCCGA
>DMYK01000630.1:0-2425 GCA_003483675.1 Microcoleaceae cyanobacterium UBA11344 | reverse complement strand
GGAGTTCGCAATTCGTGGCTCATGTTGGCAAGGAAGGTGCTTTTGGCGAGGTTGGCGGCAACGGCTGCTTCTTTTGCTAGTTCGAGTTCTGCTTCTGTTTTTTTGCGATCGCTAATTTCCTGTTCTAAACGGACATTTTCGATGAGGGTTTTTTCGGCTTGTTTGCGATCGCTAATATCTTGAAAAGCTGCGATCGCATATTCTACATTACCCGTCTCATCGAAAATTGGCGTACTGGTTGCTTCTACAGAAATAATCCGCGTCATTTTGATATAATTCCAAGTCATCTGCTCTGTGCTTTTTCACCGCCAAGCGATCGCACGACGGGAAACTGTGCCACTGGGTATATCTCCCCAGTGCCGGCTCGATAAACGCCATAGGTTTCTGATAGTTGCTGGGTTTCTGTTTTTGGTAAATCTTGAATATTCAGTAACTGCTGTGCAACTTGATTGGTGTAGATGATTTGTCCTTTGGCGTCGTGAACGGAAATGCCCAGGGGAATAGCATTGAGGAATTTATTCAGGCGATTTTGCGTCGATTGTACTTGGGTGTAGAGTCTAGCGTTGGTAAGGGCGATCGCCGCCTGAGTTGATAATAGTTGAATTAGTTCCAGGCGATCGGATGTAAAGACACCATCTGCTAAATTATTTTCTAAATAAACAATGCCAATTAATTGCCCTTGATTNNCTTGGGTAAATCTGCCTTCACGAGAAACATTGGTTTCAATCAGTCCTTCCTGAGTTCTTTCAACATAGTTAATTATCGACATAGGCAGGCAGGTTTCTATAGGAGTCGATTGCAATACCATCACCTGATTTGAGTTAGCCTCACCTGACGCTTCGACTCTTAGTTGTCCTTGAGATTCTAAAATTAGATAGCCAGTTTGTGCCCCGCAGCTTTCCAGCAGGATTCTCATCAAAGTCGTGAGGAGTTTATCCAACTCAATTTCACTGGCGATCGCCTGAGATGCTTTCATCAATGCTGCCAAATCCAGGGTTTCACCTGAAGTGCTGCCAGAGGTATTAGACAGGCTGTTGCGCGAATTTATGGACGTATTGGCTGTCGTAAAACGCTTTAAAAGTTGTGGATACTGTCGTTTCAAATCTGTCATTTTAGCTGTTGCACCCCAACGTAAATAGCAGTAGTAAGCATTTCTCATATAGGCTTCGGCAACTTGCTCTTTTCCCCAAGCGAGGTAAAACTTGGCCGCCAATTCATTAGCCAAAGCCTCTTCGTTGATGTAGTCATTTTCTTTGGCTAAGGCAATGGCGCGATCGTAATAGTCTATAGCGAGAGTGGTTTCACCCAAAACTCGATATCGCTCTGCTTCCACTAGATAGAATTTATGGAGGTGAGTCATCGGAGCAAAATGCGCCCATTTTTTGATATTTTTCTGGTTGGCTTTCACCTTCTGGAGGATGAGTTTTTGCTCGGATTTGGGTGCGTCAGAATAGATGGCAAGATGGACTAAAGAATTATAGAAATGATAGAGAGGAATAGTGCCTACAGCACTATCGCTATATTTTTCGGCTGATTTAGCATTTTCTATAGCTTGCTGATAGTCTTGAAAAATATAGCAGAGAAATAGCTTGTAAAAATAGATGGAATGACAAAGATTTTGAGCATTTGCTGACAGATGCAGGGGTAACATTTTTGTTTCGTCATAGCTTTCACCAATTAAACGGCACTTATCTTCAGCCTGTCCCATCAAGTTCAATAAAACCTGTCGATTGAGTTGGTTATAGTAATATGATGTTTCTTGCTTCAGTTGGCTGAGGGTATTACTGTACATTGCCATCTCTCGCTCCACTGTTGCCAATTCCTTACCCAATACATAGGAATGGTAGCAGTATACGCAAACTGCATAAGCTGCATATTCTAAGTCTCCAGTTTCTAGGGCGATCGAGTAAGCATTCTGCAAAGGGTTTAAGGTTTCTCTAAGATGCTCTTTCCAATGTTTGACAAAGTAATTAACAATAAATATTGTTCGGGCTTTGAGTTCTTTAGCATGAAAATTATCGAGTAACAAGAGAGCAAGTTGCCCAAATTGATAACCAGTCTCAATATCTCCTACGGTTTCTCCAGACAGAATTAGTCCGTAAGTAGCATAGGCACAAGAAGACACAGAAGTATTCCCGTATTTGATGGATAAATTGACCTGTTTAAACACCATCAGCGGCAGGAGTTCAGGTGTGGCAAAATGGGCAGCAGAAACTACACTTGAGAGGATACGCATAGCGGCCAGCTTATCAGGATTAGTCATCACTGGTAGGTCGATTAAGTCCTCGATTCGCTTCCCTGCTAAACTTAACTTTGTCTTCACAAGTTCCAGGAAAATATTTAATTTTGTTGGTTTTTTGGGAAAGCGAATCCCCAACAGCTTTAATACTGAAAGTGCCGTTTCTATCGCTTCCAGAGGTTTGTT
>DMYK01000427.1:2682-3518 GCA_003483675.1 Microcoleaceae cyanobacterium UBA11344 | reverse complement strand
TCAAGTCTCGTTCCTGGCATCGCGAAACCCTCACAAGTTGAGGGTTTTTTTTATTTTTGAGACAGGTACGCCGCTAATTCTGGAATTTCACCGGCGCGCAGCCACTCGGCTTCCCCGCGCCGCACTTTCGTTCTGGCTGTGATTTCCTGAATCTCCCATAACTGTAATTTAGTATACGGGCCCTTGGCTTCACCGCTGCGAAACACATACCATTCGGGCACTTCAGGAGATGGCTGGGTTAATCGCCTCACAGACTTCATCCGAGTCATTCCACTTGTGGCTTTGAGTTGATTTAGCTCTTGTTCTATGGGGTTTGGAGCCGGTGAGTTAGAATTGGGCGATCGCGTTTTCTTAGCCTCCCGCTTACCGATGGCAATTTCTACTTCGCGGTGCCACCCCCAGAAATACCACGGCGCAATCCAAGTTAGCACCGCCACCAATCCTAAAATCTCTTCTTGTGTTTGTGTCCACTCTGATGAATCTCCAAACAGCAAATAACCGAAAAAACCGAGGATGACCGATATACAATTTAGGTAAATCAAATTGGTAGCATCGTTAGCTGCTAAATGCCAACTGGTTGAGTGTCGAATAAAGGATTGCTTAGTTACTGTTTTGTTGTGTTTCCAAGCTTTTCTAGCTTGGAGGTGGCTGTAACCAGGAGATTGGGCCGGCCACCAAGTCGCGGCCCAATTAACTAGATGCGCTGACCAATACTGCAAGGCTGCATATCCGACTATTCCGCTCAGAAATATGCACACAACTAAGCAAAAAGTTGTTAGTGGTAGTAGTTGTTGCGGTATGATTTTGGCCGTTGCAATAGTGAGCATAAAAAATGG
>DMYK01000427.1:2418-2651 GCA_003483675.1 Microcoleaceae cyanobacterium UBA11344 | reverse complement strand
GTTTACAACAAAAACCCAGAGAGGCTGAAGGATATTTTTAAGCAGTTGTCCAAAGCGGAAATAATAGAGGTAACTAGATGCGATCGCAGTTCCTAGAATTAAAGCAATCAGCGCGCCCGAAGAGCTTCTGACAGGTAGCATAAAAATTGCGATCGCCGGAATTCCCATCAAAATCGCAGCAGGTAGCGTCATAAATGCGATAATACCTTCCCGACCGTGTTGCCACGCAGATA
>DMYK01000427.1:0-2384 GCA_003483675.1 Microcoleaceae cyanobacterium UBA11344 | reverse complement strand
CCCAGTGATAGAAAGCAAATAACCAGATTTGGGATAACCAAGCAAATATCATTACGGCTTCAAAGTCAGAGTTCCTGATGATGTACCAATAGCTCCTGCTAAATCTATAGTAGTAGTAGTAAGATTCTGGCCAAAGTACAGAAACAATCAACCAAAAACTAATGCTTAAGGCAAACCCCCTCGCCCATGATGTAGGATGGGGGAGGAATTTCGGCCAGTTATTCATCTCAGCCCCCAGGAGACCCACACCATACTTCGGCGGAGTTTATCCAGAGCGTAGTCGAAGGGCTCAGCACAAGTAGCTGTACTCAGCTTGGTGTTGGGAGGAATGGGGGTAAATTGCGAAACGTCCCCTGAGTAAATTTTTGCGTTAGCAAAAACAGGGATGGGGACAGTTGAGTAATTCACCAACTCAAAATGCTCAAAATGCATAGTTATATCCGTCCTTTTGGTGAATGGTTTTGCAATATTTGGAACTAATACCCTGAACCAAGGTATCTGCGGAGATATTGAACGAACCGCTAGACCTAACGGTAACACGCCCAACATACGTGCCAATTTTCTTCCCTGCGGTCACAATCGCTTTCACGATGTCGCCAGTCTGAAAACCTTTGACAAACTTAAGTCGTGGCACATAGCGAGATGGGAAGCCAAATTTATCCGTGCGACACATTTGACGAGTGCCGTGTCCCGTCGCCTTAATCAACAAAGGCTTGTTTGTCAGCACAGATAACGATTCAACTTGACCAACACAAGCTGCATCAAGCCAATGGGTTTTAGGTAGTTTCAATCGAGTCCGGTTGAACTTAGTTAATCCACCCGAACCACTTGAAACAGACAATCCCGTTTCTTTAAGGCGATTGAACAATGCCCATCTGGTAGAGTTTACAGCAGCAGCATCCTTGAGAGGACGTTTAGCTTGTGCAAGAATGCACTTCATAACGTCTGGTTTCTTGACTAAGAATTGCTCGACATCTTGAGTGCCTTTCTTGAGGTTGCACTTCTCACAAGCAAGGCAAAGGTTAGAAATGCGATCGCTGCCACCTTTGGCTTTGGGATGAATATGTTCAATTTGCAAAGGTACATTTTCAATACCGCAATAAGCGCATTTTCTGTCCCATTTGTTCAATAGATATTCCCGAACTTCGTAGCCAGCTAATTCTCCTTGCTGATATTCAATGCCTGAAATTTCAGGATTTTCTAATTGTTGCAGGTCAAATCTGACCAGTTCTTGAACAATTGAACCGATGGGCGCAAGTTTGATCAACTTAGTCACCCAAGTCAAAGTAGTTTCTACACGATGTTGCAGACTTGGAGCCAGCCAGCCTTTGTGACGGGTACGGTTTAAAAACCTTGCTGGGCGGTAACGAGTATGACGATTTCTGCGTGACCGACGTAGTGAGCGACGGGACTCAAGGCTTGCTTTGATGGATTGACCACGATGGGTTAGTTCTGCACCAAAAATAACTTTTTCATCTTGTAGTAAAGCGATACCAGTAGTTTGAGAACCCGGATCTAATTTGAGAGTAATTAATTTAGGAGTTGCTGTCACCGCCTTTTTGAGAATGATGGTAAATGGATACCTTCTAAAAACCGCAGCTTTTCCTGCCGTTAACAACTTGTGAGCTATTGACGGCTTACAGGGTGTGAGCGGTTTTTTATTGGTATCAAGTACGAAAATAAAATTGGACATTGTTGTGTCCCTCCAATTGCTTGTAATGTTAGCTTCGTCAATGTTTAAGGTCGGTAACTATCTCAAAAGCACTGGTTTAACCCTTAAGCCTGTTTAACTTCTGAGTTCTAGAGCAGTGGACTAGCTTCGCATCCACTGGTAGGTCTTTAACTCTTGCCCTAAACGTAGTAAAAGTGGCTCCACGCTCAGCGAAGCGTCGCACGCTCGCGTAGTCGAAGTGTCGAAGTGTTCTCTTACTTAGACTGGTCAACTAGGCGAATTTCTTGCCCCCGCTATATCGGTACTCCGATTAACGGTGGGTGATTGACGGTTGGGATAATTTGACGGGATATTAATATTGTCCCACCGGGCGGAGCTTTTAAATGTCAGCTTGACTCAAAAAATCATCTACTCGATTAGTCGCAATCTCGCACTAATCCGCCCTAATTTCAAAATTGCTTTGGCCCGATCGCACATGGTCTGCAAACAATCAAGATTATGATTGTTTAATTAGAATCTTGATTGTACAGTTTGCCTAAAATCTTTGTATAGCAGTCGCCAAGGCGCTTTGAGCATCGTTCCCTGAGCGGAGTCGAAGGGTCAAAGGATTCAACGGTTATCAATGCCTTAACCACCTTGGCGGTTGCTATAATATCAGCTAAGCTCATTAAATATTCGGGTAATTTTAGGTTGACAAATTGCAATATTTATA
>DMYK01000162.1:2587-5788 GCA_003483675.1 Microcoleaceae cyanobacterium UBA11344 | reverse complement strand
CCGGGCATACCGGGCGGCGGATTGGACTTTCACGAAGCAGCAGGAGGACACACTTTAGAGAAACACATTGGCAAAACAGAAGTAGAATTAGCACAGCGACTCGCCAGCGATCGGAGAATTTCTGCCGCATCTTCCTTTACCTATCGTTCCGTCGCCGAATCCGCGATTGCGGAAGCAATGGAAGAAAAGAAAAGTGCGATCGACTCCTGGGTAAAAAAGGGAACCAATCGTTATACGATCAAATACGACACCCACAAAATAATTGGCATTACTCTCGCCCGTCGCGCTTCCAAAGCAACTTCCACATCTCGCCTGAAAATCATCCTTCAGCGTAGCACCAAGTTATCTCCCGGATACTTTATTCTCACAGCTTATCCCGAATGAACAATCAATTTCCTAATTTAACCCAATTTTTCAGTTCCTACTTTCATCAAGACTGGCCCCTAGAAGCCAGCAGCGCTAACGAAGTAGTCGAAAATTACCGCCATAGCGAATCGCCCGAAAGTGTTGAAGCTGCATTAGCAGAACTCAATAAACTGCTAGAAATGTCGATCGCCCCAGCCGATTTAGAAACATTTATTCTGGAGGAATTGGGGTGTTACTACAACCCCGAAGCCGACAATCAAACTGTCACAGAGTGGTTGCACTCGGTGCAACATTCTTTGAAAAATTCAGCCAATTAGTCAGTAGTTATTGGTGATTGGTGATTGGTTATTAGTTACTTGTTGGTGACAATAATTAATAACCAATGCCCAAGGCCCAAGGCCCATAAATATCATTTACTCACAGTCAATAAATAACCTTCATGTACATTGAAGTTAGGAATAACATAATTCAAATCATTTCTAACAACAGACACACTTTCTTCTTTGACAGTGACAAGCTTTTGCAAAGCTCTTTCTTGATTGTTAGGAATTTTCTCTAATTTGAGACGGATTTTTTGACCGCTTTGGATACCTAGCTGTGGCAAATTTCTGAGGTTTAAAGTGACGGTTGTTGCTGAGGAATAATTGCGATCGAAATAACCCAAAAGTACCTGTGCGTTGCCTTCAGGATTTGACTTGCTGGCCAAAGCGACAACGCGATCGTTATCCGATCGACTCAGCACCCGTGAATTAACTCCATCAGCATAGGTTTTGTAAGCCCACCAAGCTGCTCTCGGCTCAAAAGTATTGGGAGTCACCATCCCACTCAGGGTATTGTTGAAGCAATTGCTAACTTTTTTGCCTCCTGTTGTATCCCAACAAGCTCTGCAAGCACCGTCGGCTTTTGCGTATTCCAAGTTATATAAATAACCTAAAATTTCCCCCGGTTCATACTGTGCTAAATTTCCAACAATCTCGTTGACATAAATTTTTTGCAATTTCAATTCTCTGTAAGATGCACTTTGTTGAAAATTGCGCTTGGCATCAATTACGTGATCGTCAACAAATAAAATCATCGTGTCGTTAAGTTCGTGCCACGACAGGAAATTTACTTCCAGTTTGTTCGCTTTGCAATAATCCAGAAATGCCGTTAAATATTCTTTGTTGTAGGTGGTGATACTCGGCCCGCCAATCATTGCTGATGGCCCCAATTCTTCTCGCAATATTCTGTAGGCTCTTTTGTAAGTTTCAAAGAATTGTTCTCTGCTTCCATTCCAAAAAGGATTTCTTAAATCAGGCTCATTCCATACATCCCAAATAATTTTTTTGCCTTTATTTTGTTGAGCTAATTGCCGCACGAATGCTTCCCATGCAGGGTAGTTTTGATAGGGCCAACCTTTGGGATTGCTACCGTAGCCCCACAAGTCGCTGACTACCAGTTGAAATTCGGCTCCGCTGGCGATTACGCGATCGTAAATATCGAGTCTCCCAGCCCGCCAAAGTTTCGCCTGCAATGGTTTGATAGAGCTATCTGGTGGCTTGGTGGTGTCGATTCCGTGCAGGATGCCGCTCATGGAAATTGTGTCGGTTGCTGGGCTTCCAAAATCTACTGTGACGTTCGATCGCATTTGGGCGATCGATCTTTGCTGTCCCAAATATACTATTAACAAAAGAGTGACAATAGCTAAACAAATTGGCAGCAGTTTATTAAGAGATTGGAACTTGAATGTAAATTGCATATTTTTGATTTTCTTGATGTTTTGTGGAACGGGCCGGAGAGCCAGTTCATAAGAATCAGGACTTAGGCACTCAAAGGCAGTGTTGCAAGGGCTTGAGATTCTTCGCGACCCTCAGAATGACATAATTAGGTAGAAGCGTGCGTAAGTCCTAAGAATGCTGCAAGATATCTGTTTTAACGAACAGATGAGAACACTTCAAAACCCTGTATTGATTCCATCAATTGTTGCCACTCTCCTGAGTTAATTATGGCACAAGTATCAAGTTTAACCCCCTTTTCTGAAGACAAAATCACAAAAATATTCACCCAATTCAAAATCGTTTCTGTGGTAAAAAATGGCGTGCAGGCCCAAGCTGATTGCAAATGCTTAACCATTTCGGACATATCTCCCTTGTCGCAAGCATCCCAAGCTTTCCAAACTAAATGATAGTATTTGAGCAGCTTATCCACTTGCTGTATCTGCTTTTGAACTTTCGGACTAATAGAGAAACTGTAGTTTTTATCGTCAGTTGCAAGTGCCTGTTCAATTACTTCTACATATTCCCGAAGCATCCGTTCTTCTTTGAATAGTTCTTCGGCTCGCGCTTTGCACGCTTGTCCTGCAAGTCGTCGCAATTCTGGATTTCCTGCCCATATTTCCACCGTTTCTACTAACTCTTTTACTGTTCCTTGGGGGTCGATTGTAGGATCGGGGAGCAACTTTCCTGTATCTCCTAATTGTTCAGGAATACCGCTGACTGCTGTGGCAATTACGGGCAATCCTTTCGCCATTGCTTCCATAATTGCTAGCGGCATTCCCTCTGCTTGGGAAGATAAAATAAAGATGTCGCTGGCATCAAGCCAATCGGCAATATCCCAGCGCTGTCCTAAGAATTTAACCTGTTCGTTTACTCCCAATTTGCTCACAGTTGCTCTTAATTCAGGCTCCATATTGTCGTGAGTAGTAGAACCTGGNNCCAGCCCAAACGAAGTAAATTTGGGGCCAAATTGGACGAGATTTGAGTTGGGCGATCGCCTGTAATTGATACTGATATCCTTTAATGGGAGTCAGTCTCGCCGCAGTGAAACAAACTATAGCATCTTCGGGGATTCCTTGTT
>DMYK01000162.1:0-2574 GCA_003483675.1 Microcoleaceae cyanobacterium UBA11344 | reverse complement strand
AGATTCGGCGGTTCAAAATAAGTGTGCGGCCTGCCGTAATAGATGACTTTTCCCAGTTCTAGAGGTGCTTTAAACAGACTTTTGAACAAGTTTAAATTCTCGTGGGAAACTGCTACTGCTGCTTTGGCTACCATGTACTGGTAGGCCACTGCATCGAAATAGGGGATTTGATCGCCGCGATTGAAAGTTTCATAAGTGCGATCGACATAACCGAGAGTAACTATGTACGGTATATTTTGCGCGATCGCAACTTGTTTAGCCGCAAAATTTGCCATCGGCGATCCGTCGCTAAATACAATTAAATCCGGTTGAGCCCTGGCGTAAATTTTTTCAGCATCCCCTAAATTGTAACTGGTTCGCAAAAACTCTTTTACCGTGTCAAAGTCTAGCCAAATATGTTCTATACCTAGCTGTTGTTGTTCGGTAATTAAAGGGTTAGAAGTTTGAGTTTGAACGCTAATAACTTGGTAGCCGTCGGCTGCTAATTTACACATCAGCGAGTGGTTGAACCGAGCCAAACCTCCGACTCCGTGGTCTTCTGCATACAAGAGTACGCGCGCTTTTTGCGGTCGATCAATCGAAATAGATGGAGGTTGAAATTGATAAGTATTGTTGGCAGCAACCACTACGATGTCTTGCCATTCTTTTAAATTGGTTAACTCATAAGCATCAAATTTGCTACCGTATTCTTGCGAAATACCCCTAAAACTTTCCAACCAGTTAAAAACTGTTTCGGTGCCTGTAAAAGGAGTATAATATAATGATTTTTCCAAAGACTCCACCATCTCTGCCAAATATCCATCGCGGTACATCCGCCACGCTATCCATACTAAACACTTGTAACGTTCCGCTTGTTTTAAGTCACGAATATGCTGAGGTAAGTCTAGCCGCGCGAAGAATTGCTCCATCACAATTTCCATATTTTTCATTACTTTTGAGCCGCTGGACATGAGATTGCTGTCGTGCTGACGATAGCAGGTTAATATCTCTTTTAACCAAACTGACTTGCCGCCTTTTAAAGCTAAACGTAGGACAAAATCTAAATCTTCGGTTGGCGGAAAGCGATGATCGAAACCCCCCAAGCGTTCCCACCACTCTCGCCGCAGCATCATGGCGCTGGGACGCACTGATTTGTACAAAACAAAAGTTTCTAAATCTAATTTTGGTGTTTCTTCCCAAGGCTTTACTCCATAGATGCCTTCGTCTTTTTTGCCAACCATAAGCCAACCAGTCTGCACCAAATCTAATGTGGGGTCAGCGTCAAAGCAAGCTATTTGTTTTTCTAGTTTTTCTGGTAAGAAGAAGTCGTCAGCATCTAGAAAAGCTAAAAATTCCCCTTTTGCTAACTTACAAGCATGATTTCGAGCAATGGCTGCTCCTTGGTTATCTTGATAGATGTATTGAATTAAATCGAGGTAAGGTGCTAAAACTTGGCTGGTATTGTCTTTTGAACCGTCGTCTACAACGATAATTTCCCAGTTTTGATAAGTCTGGCTGAGAACACTCTCTATGGATTTGACAATGTAGGGAGCGGAGTTGTAAGTCGGGATAATGACACTGACGCGCACTTTTTTGGGAGGAATGATACTAGCCATTAACTGTTTCCATTCTGGTATTTTTCTGAGAGCAATGCCATCAATTGGGCAGCCGTAGGTGTGAGAAATTCCGGTAAGGCGCTTTACCCAATCTATTATAGTTACTGTCAGGGAGTATGGGGTATAATCTAAAGATTTTTGCAAATACTCAGTCATTTCTGCCGGATAGCCGCTGTAGTAAAGTTGCCACGCCATCCATGTCAGAGCTTCATAAAAAGCCTGCTTTTCTAATTGGCGAATGTCTTCTGGTAAGTCGGCTCTACTGAAAAATTTTTGCTTTAATTGAATACAAAGATTTGCCTGTTTTAGCGCTCTCTGGATGGACACATTTTGCCCGTGCTGGCGGTAGCATACTGTCACTTGAGGCAACCAAGCAGCTTCGCAGCCAGATAGTGCTAAACGCAAAATTAAGTCGGCATCATCTACTGAATCATACTGAGAATCAAAGCCACCGACTCGTTCCAACCACTGCCGCGAGAACATCATCGCGCTGGGAAGTAGGGGCATATAAACAATCCAGGTTTTTAAGTCTAGCTGAGGCAAGTATTCCCAGGGTGTTACATCGAAAATACTTTCGCCTTGCTCTCGAACAATTCGCCAGCCACTATTAACAATTCCTAGTGATGGCTGAGCGTCAAATAAGGCAATTTGTGCAGCCAACTTATCTGATAAGAAAAAGTCATCTTGATCCAGAAAAGCAATTAATTCACATCGGGATTCCTGAATTCCTCGGTTGCGGGCCGCTGCTACTCCTTGATTTTGTTGATAAACATAGCGAATTTTGTCAAAATAAGGCTGCAATACTTGGCGGGTGTCGTCGGTTGAGCCGTCGTCTACGACGATAATTTCCCAATTTCTATAGGTTTGGCTGATGACGCTTTCTACTGCTTGCGCGATGTAGCGATCGCCATTATATGCTGGAATAATTACACTTACTCGCGGTGTCGAATTTGCTATTGACATGAGTTTTATCGGTGAT
>DMYK01000051.1:4148-4294 GCA_003483675.1 Microcoleaceae cyanobacterium UBA11344 | reverse complement strand
AACTCGGTGTAGTAGTTGCGATCGGGCTTAGCTCCATCACAGCCCCCCACCAGGAAGAAATGGCGGATTTTACCCTGTTTCACAGCGTCAATGATTTTATCTGCCACCCCCAGGACTGTATGGTGGGCAAAACCAACTTTGACTTC
>DMYK01000051.1:1612-4090 GCA_003483675.1 Microcoleaceae cyanobacterium UBA11344 | reverse complement strand
CGATCGCACTCAAGTTAATAATGCCGGGATAGCCGACTGGGCCAACGCTAAAGAGTTTATCTTCATAATAGGAATGGGTTGGCATTAAGCAGTTGGTCGTAATCACGATCGCACCGGGGAATTTAGCAAAATCCCTGGTTTGGTTCTGCCAAGCAGTGCCGTAGTGACCGTAGAGATGGGGGTACTGCTGTTTGAGTTTGGGATAGCCGTGGGCGGGGAGAAGTTCGCCGTGGGTGTAAACAGTAATTCCAGTGGCTGCGGTTTGCTTCAGTATGGCTTCGAGTTGTTTGGTGTCATGTCCTGAAACCAGAATCGCCTTCCCTTGGCGTGGATTGAGGGGAACAGGCGTAGGAATGGGATGTCCGTAGGTACTGGTATGTCCGGCATCCAACAGTTCCATCGCTCGCAAATTGATGGCTCCCACCTCAAGAGCAAGATTCACCCACTCCTGCAAGCTCAATGTCTGGTTATCCAGGGCGACAAGTGCCTCGTAAATGAAACGATACACCCGCTCGTCTTCCTGTCCAACTTCGTAGGCGTGGAAGGTGTAGGAGGCAAGACCCTTAACGCCGTATAGTACGGTGAGTTTGAGTGAGAAAATATCCACATTCGAGGCAGACTGACTGAGGAACTGAAGGGAAATTTGCTCACCCTGTTCAACTAGGCTGGCCTCAAAGTTGGGTTCCCAGTTGGAAATTTCAGTCCAAGTGGGTGGATTGTCTGTTGCTTGCTGCACTTGAGCCTTGAGGTTGGCGCGATGGGCGATCGCTTCATGGAGATACTCAACAAACCGCTTTTCGGAAAAGTTGACATTTGTCATGGTGGCAAAGATGGCTTCGCAGGTGAAGACATCCAATGCATGAGTATCAATGCCTAATTCCTTGGCTTTCAGGGCGATGGGAGCCAACCCGCGCAGATAATAAATCACCAAATCTTGGATAGCATTCACCTGGGGACTTTTCCCACAAGCGCCAAACTGATGGCATCCCTGTCCGCTGGCTGTTTGTTCGCATTGTTCACAAAACATGGTTCTTTCTTTGTTTTATTGGTTATGACTTACGCAAAAACCCGGTTATAAAGGTATTTATGCGTAAGTCCTATGTTAACAACTCTAAGAACGATTTACAGGGACTTGGAAAACCGTTTGCTGGATTGGGGTATGAGATAGGTATCAAACACGGAGGCAATATTGCGAATTAGCAATCGCCCGATCGCAGTTACTTCAATGCCATCACCCCAACGTTTGATTAACCCATCGGCTTCTAAGGCATCAAGTTGTGGCAAAACCTGGGCGAAATAGTCATTGAAATCGAGATCGAAGCCGAGATGGTATTTTTCTTCCAAATCTTGCACCGACAGTTGGAATTGACACATCAATTCCATGATTACTGTGCGCCGAATCAGATCTTCCTGATTGAGTCGAACGCCTTTTTCGATCGGCAATTCATTCGCATCGATCGCCTGATAAAAGTCTTTCAATCGCTTGTGGTTTTGGGTATACACATCCTGCAATGTACTGATGGAAGTCATGCCAAAGCCCAACAGATCCGATTCGGGCTTAGTTGTATAACCCTGAAAATTACGATGGAGTTGCCCCGCTTGTTGCGCGATCGCCAATTCATCATTGGGCTTGGCAAAGTGATCCATGCCAATAAACACATAGTTATTTTGCGTCAGTTGGGCGATCGTGTTTTGCAGAATCTTCAGCTTTTCGCCAGCAGTCGGCAAGGCGGATTCCGGCATGAGTTTCTGAACCGGTTTGATCCAGGGAACATAGGCAAAATTAAAGACGGCAATGCGATCGGGATTTAATTGCAATGTCTTCTGTACCGTTTGCTCGAATGTTGCTTGTGTCTGGAAAGGTAAGCCGTAAATCAAATCTACATTGACACTTTCAAACCCTGCTTCCCGCATCCAATCCATCACATCAAACAACATCGCTTCGGGCTGCACCCGATTGATCGCTTCCTGCACGGTGGGATTAAAGTCTTGAATGCCAAAGCTAATCCGATTGAAGCCTAATTGTCGCAGAAATAGAATATATTCGCGATCGATATAGCTAGGATTAATTTCGATCGATATTTCAGCAGCGTCATCGAACCGAAAATATTGATTGAACTGATTCCAGAGAAATTCTACCTGACTCTGGTCAAGATAGTTGGGAGTGCCGCCACCCCAGTGCAACTGATGCACCAGCCGATCGGCATCCACCAAACTGGCAACTTGGCGAATTTGGCGAGCGAGATAGCCTAAATAGGGTTCTGCTACCTCCTTGCGCTGGGTGATGATGGTATTGCAGCCGCAGAAATAACAGGGCGTTTCACAAAACGGGATATGGCAGTAAAGCGATAAGGGGGTTTGTTTATGATTGCCGACGGCGATCGCGGTTTTAAATGCGTTGCGATCGAAGTTAGTGCTTAATTCCGTAGCGGGTGGATAGCTGGTATAACGGGGTAAAGGCTGGTTGTATTTATTCAA
>DMYK01000051.1:0-1546 GCA_003483675.1 Microcoleaceae cyanobacterium UBA11344 | reverse complement strand
CCTTTTAGGACGGCTTTGTGTTAGAATGGCTCGAAAGTCGGGTTCGGGAATGGTTCGGCTCCGCTCACCAACCACTGCCACGACTCTAAATGGACAGGTCGAAAACGTAAGACTATTTCGATAGCGGATTTCGATGACCTGTCAAGAATCACCGCACATGAGAAGTCGGTGAGTGTTTCAACCTTCCGGTATTAATAGGTTCAGATCCCCAGCATATTTTAGAGATACGGGAGATCTTGTTTTCCTTGGGCGATCTATTTCGCGACAGATTCTCGCTGGGCACCATGCCCGTGGCGTTCTGTGCTGCCGGGGCGATCTTGCCGAGTCAGTAAATCAAAGGTATGCTCTCCGATCGCCGCTTTGACATCAGCTTCGAGTTCATGCATCACATCCCGATTGAGGGCAAATGCCGCATTTGCTTCTGCGACAATTCGCTCGATCGTGTCAGCATCCACCGGAAACTCATCCAGGGTTTGGCGATAGCGTTCCTTAAATACTCGCCTTGCTTCCGGTGTCGAGATTTGGGAAAATTCATAGAAATCCGTTCCCTGATCCGGTGGCAGAGACAACGCTGCTCGAATCACGTTTTTCAAGCTTTGCCCGCCGGATAAATCACCCATGTAGCGGGTGTAGGCATGGGCAATCAGCAACGCCGGATCGGTTTCTGAGAGGGCTTGAATGCGATCGCGATACACACAACCAGCTGGCGAAGCCGTAATTTGCTCCTGCCAATTTTCACCGTAATAAAACGCTAAATCGCGAGTCAGATTCTCAGTGCGATTTAACTCTGGGAAATAGAGGGCCCCGATGATCGGGTGGTTGACATGGCTTTGCAAAGCCGTTTCTAGGGTGCTGTAAACAAAGTACAAATCGGCCAATAGTTTACGCAAGGGTTCCCGTTCCACAATGCCTTTGAGAAAGCATTTCATAAATGCCGTATTTTCGGCTGTGGTGTGGGATTGCATCGTGCCTTCTCGGAGGCGTGTCGATAGATTAGTCATGATCATATCTCCTAATTAATCACGGTTCTGGATGCTTCAGCATTAATCGAGGGCAGTAAATAAAGGCGCAACAACTGCCACACAATCACAGCAATCCAGGGTAATTTTTGGCAAAATTGGATGGCGGCAGGGCGCTGGTTACTTGAGATTTCTGCCAACTTTTGATTGGCGATCGCGCATTGCTCCAAACGGGGAAAGAATTCTGGATGGTGGGTATCTAAAATACTGGGAAACGCCCCTTTGGCTGTTGCGTTGGTGTGATGAATGACCTGCTTGTTGTACTCCTGGGGATCGATCCCGATCGAGTCATAAAATGTGGAGCGTTCCAACACCGTCATTGTGTGAGTGGCAAACACCGTCAGTAGGAAAAAGCGTGCCCAGAGTCTTGCCTTCCAGCTATTCCAGAGTTGGGGCTGCGATCGCAACAACGCCTTAAAGAAATCCCCATGCCGATTTTCGTCTTGGCACCAATTATCGAAGTAGCGAAACAGGGGATAAATTCGATGTTCTGGATGTTGTTCAAGATGGCGAAACACCAAAATATA
>DMYK01000319.1:10801-10985 GCA_003483675.1 Microcoleaceae cyanobacterium UBA11344 | reverse complement strand
CGCAGTGCGCACCCTACTGACTAATGACTCTTTTTCGTTTTTTCGGTGAGACTTTGCAAATCTGTAGAAATTTCTACTGGCGGCGAAATCGGGTTGTCTAAACGGCGAGTTTCGGGCCGCAGACTGGCGACAGAAGCAGCCGTTCGTTTGGCGATCGCCTCCAAACTTTCCGGGCCATGCAATC
>DMYK01000319.1:10527-10769 GCA_003483675.1 Microcoleaceae cyanobacterium UBA11344 | reverse complement strand
ATTTCTTCTCCGGCTAATCCCAAACAATCTCCCACAATTTCCCCGTCTTTTACCTGTCTAAAAATTTGCTTTCGTCCCGGATATGTTACCTTGCCACTTGCCTCCTTCATCACTGGAATCCCGTCAATTTCCACCAACTTATAAACACCGTTTACAGGGGAACCGCTTACCAGCCGCGTTCCCAAACCATATCCGTCAATGCAAGCACCGGCACTTTTTAATTTAGCAATTTCCCACTCGTC
>DMYK01000319.1:8012-10499 GCA_003483675.1 Microcoleaceae cyanobacterium UBA11344 | reverse complement strand
GCGACAATTTTACCAAATCCCCAGAATCCAGCCGCACGCCTTCCAACTGCATTTGACCGGTGTTTACTCGATCGGCCAACTGGCGCGCCGCCGCCACAGTATCATAAGTATCGATCAACAACGGCGCACCCGGAAAATAGCGGTGAAACGCTGTAAACGCCTGCTCTTCACTGCCTTCGAGGGCTCCGACAGCCATCACCAAAGCGTGAGCCATCGTACCCACAGGTAGGCGGCCCAACTTCAAAGCAGCCAAAACATTAGAAGTCCCATCAATCCCCGCAGCCAGCGCCGCCCTAGCCGCCCACACAGCAGCTTGAGGGCCAAAAGCTCTGCGCGTGCCGAATTCCAGCAATTTAGCGTCAGGGCCAGCCACATCCCGCAGCCGCGCCGATCGCGTCGCAATCAAAGTTTGATAATTTATGACATTGAGCAAATAAGTTTCCACCAACTGAGCCAGCCACAAAGGAGCCTCGATGCGCAGCAGTGGCTCATTGGCAAATACCGCCGTCCCCTCCGGCACCGCCCAGACATCCCCTGTAAAGCGGGCTGTGGCGAGTAGAGTCCAAAATCGATCGGGGGCACCGGCAAAAATCCCAGTGGACTGCAAAGCCTGAATTTGCGCCCCAGAAAACCGAAATTTCTCCAAATAGTCGATCGCTTGAGCCAAGCCCATCGCGATCGCATAGCCAAAACCTTCAGGTAAGCGTCGCGCGAACAGCTCAAAACTCGCGGGGCGAGCGTCGATCCCTTCCCCGACGTAACAAGCAGCCATCGTTAGCTGGTAGAGGTCGGTCAATAAGCTGTAATCTTCTGAGGAAAGGGTAAGTTCTTGGTCTTCTTGGATTTCCTCAAAACTTTTGAGGTGCAGGCTCTCAGTGGCAGTTTTCATAAGAAAAACTCTGGAAAAGCTTCTTTGTTTTAATTATAGTGACTCACACCATATTTTTTGTAAAATTTTGATAAAAATTGCATATAACTGTGAAAATTTCGGTTTAGGGAGGCTGTAATGCTTGATTTTGCGTAGATTGACAGCGGAGTGTTATGGTAAGATTAATAAAAATCATCGAGCATTTGTAGGTTGGGCCCAGCAGAAACCGGGTTTTTCGCCGAATCTGCGGGCTGCCACCAAGTATTTTCGTAAAAAACCCGGTTTCTTTCTTCCTTGTTTGTACCAGAAGCCTTCAGCTTGCTTCGATCGTTGCAGACTAATAAGTAATTAGAACAAATATTGCTAAAGCGATCCAAAGGCAAAAAATAAGAGTAATATATAAAGTATCAAAACCCAGAGCAAGAGAGGCGGGTACAATGAACCTTTCCAAATCTTTGACAAATGCTATGCGTTACATTTCGGAAGCGGCTATACGGATTTTTAGCCCCAGCGATGACCAGTATCCAAGCACAGGTGTTCAACCTTTTGAAGGTACACCCTCCAAAAGCTCTAAATCTGGACAATGAGAAGTCACTCAAAGGGTTGGGCGGGCGATCGGCAAAAGAATTGAGTTTAACTCAGTCAAGCCGATCGCCCCAAATAACTCGAACAACAACGGTAACTTTTTCAAGCACTTTTAAATATTTTCAATTTACCCCAGCTAAACTTTGTTTAGTTGGGGTTTTGCAACTAATATCAAGTAGGTTAGGTTAAGGGAATCGAAACCCCAGGCCCCAATTCCCAATTACCCATTACCAATTACCCAAAACTGATTCAGGAAAAAGGCGATCGCAGCACTGCCGATCGGCACTGTTAAATTGTCAATTCCCCACTTAGAAACCGACTCCAAACTAGCAGCAACCAAAGCCACAACGGCAGATACTGCCAAAGTTTGCCAAACATTACCTTGAACCGCTAGCAAAATTAAACTGCTGATCACAAAACTCACCAAATACATAGTCGCAGAACCTTCCCAACTTTTCTTCATTCCCCAAACTCGATAAATATGTTTGCCGTATTTCTGGCCGATGACAGCGGCCAATCCGTCCCCCCAAGTCATCACTAAAATGCCCAAAGCAGCGTATTCCTGATGTTGTATTGGCCAAAACCAAGCTACGAGAATGCTGATAGTAACAGCATAGAAAAAAGTCCCCCAACTGTGCCGATTGATGCTGTTAAGACTGGGCAAAATCGGCACTTGGTAGGAAATTAGGGCGATCGCCGCCGCTAAAATTCCCGCCGTGATCCCCACCCAACCGGGTATTTCCAGCCACCAAGCCAGCAAAATCACATTCCCAGTGCCGATGTGAACCACCTTCCGCGAAACCTCAGCATCGACAGAAGTAAAGCGATTTAACCCCTCAGCCACCAGTAAAATCAAACCCAACCAGATACCCACGAGGGAAATTTGCAGCCAGACAGTCGGAATTTCGGAGAATACAGACACGATTTTTAGGAAAAAGCCAGATCGGATACTGTTAATAACTTTAGTGGAAATAGGAAGCTCAAAGGAGCGATCGGCTACAGAAATAGCAGGAGAGACTGGCACTCCTGCTAAA
>DMYK01000319.1:2915-7971 GCA_003483675.1 Microcoleaceae cyanobacterium UBA11344 | reverse complement strand
AACCACAGCGACGGCTTGCTGCAAGGCTGCGGTACGATCGCTCAGGAAATGCTCAGGCGCGATCAGATCCAACAATCCCAACTTCTGCAAGCGCTGCTGAATTTTCTCGCTAGCACCGACGATGTAAACCTGCAAGCCCTTATCGCAAGCATCGCGGAGCGCATTTTCGATCGCCAGCGAAGCCGTCACCCCCAGCATGGGCACAGCAGTCAGATCCATCACCAAAGCATCCGCATCCTTCATGGCATTGTGTTCGCGGGAAATCGCCTTCGACAAGCCAAAAATCATCGGCCCGCTCAAGCAGAACAGCAACACGCGCCCCTTACCCTGATCCAAGAGTTGCTTCTCCTGATCACTGACGATCGCATCATCATCCGTATCGGAAATCAGCTTCACACCCGCAGACTGCAAACTACTCAGCCGTTCGATAGTCAGGATATTGGCAATAAAGACGCCCACGCCCACCGCCACAATCAGATCCACAAACACAGTCAAAAACAGCACCCCGTACATGATCAGGGAACCCTTAACAGATACTTTGTGCGATCGTTTCAGGAAACTCCAGTCAAGGATATCAATCCCCACCTTCAGCGCAATACCAGCCAACACCGCCATCGGAATCGGTTCAGTTAACTTCGCCGCCCCCAAAACCACCACCAGCAACACCAACGCCCGAGTTAAACCCGACAACGCCGAAGTCGCGCCTGTTTGGATATTGACCACAGTTCCCATCGTCGCTCCGGCGCCCGGTAAGCCACCGCAGAGCCCCGACACGATGTTGCCAATCCCTTGACCGATCAACTCCTTATCCGACTTGTGCTCAGTTCGCGTCAGACTGTCCGCCACCACCGCCGTCAGCAAGGTATCGATACAGCCCAGCATCCCCAGCATCACCGCATCCACAAACATCACCGTGATTTGACCGGCGGAAAAAGTCGGCAATTGCAAGGGGGGCAGTCCCACCGGAATTTCCCCAATCCGGCGAATATCAGTGCCCTGAAACACCGTCAGGGAAATTACCGTGCCCACAATCAGCGCTATCAATTGCGGAGGCACGATTTTTTTCAGCTTCTTGGGCATCAGGAAAATGATCGCCAGCGTCAAGGCACCGAGAATTGCTTCCGGCGGATTCACGTTAGCCACCAACTGCGGAATTGCCATAAAAGTGCCCAAAACACCGCCTTTGGGCGGGGCTTGACCCAGAAACGGTGCAATTTGCAGAATGATCAAAATGACGCCAATTCCCGACATAAAGCCGGAAATCACGCTGTAGGGCATCAGGGTGACGTATTTCCCTAATTTGAAAATACCAAAGATGATTTGAAACAGCCCCGCCAGCATCACAACGGTAAACGCCATTGCGAGCCCTTGTTCGGGATTGCTGGCGGTGAGGGATGCGACGATCGCAGTCATCACCACAGTCATCGGCCCTGTGGGTTCAGAAATCAGTGTTGGGGTGCCACCAAACAGCGCGGCAAAGAAGCCAACGCAAATGGCACCGTACAGTCCCCCGATCGGCCCGATTCCCGAAGCGACCCCGAAGGCGAGGGCCAGGGGCAGCGAGACGATGGCAGCCGTGACACCGCCGAAGATGTCCCCCTGGAGATTATTAAAACGAATCTGATTTGTAATTGACATGAGTGGTGCATTAATAAACTATACAGAATTTAACAATGCTGACTTTGATCCCTTCACCTAGTTTCAGGGCAAAAGTTTTCCCTAATGGCATGATAGATAGCACGAGCAGGACAGACCCAATGAAAAATCTGCCTTCGCGCACGATCGATGTCAAACTGGTAAACACTTAATTTTTCAGTATTTCTTAATTTCTTAATTTAATGTAAAACGTGTCCGATCGCATTTTTATTTTTGGGCACCGACTCTCTCCACGATCCCCGGCCAGTTCTCCACCCTTGCCAAATCCGAGCCAATCTCCAGCCCAGACAAAACCCCCTACTCTAATTAAAATTAATATATGATCCGCTGCGGATAATTAATAACTCTTATTGATGGTTATTTCATCAACTCTCGCACCGCCGCCAAAGCCCTCCCCCGCCACTCAATTGGCAGCAGCGACAGCCCCAAACCCGCCCACATTTTCGCCTCAGAAACAGACTTTCCTGCCCGCACCATCCGCCGCCCTTTTTCAGTTTCACCCACCTCAATCAGTCGCAAACCCAGCGCTAATTGAGTTTCTGCAAGCCTTCTGAGCCTGACAGTTTCCAACTTCTCCAAATCAAACTCATAGCTTGTCAAATAGCGCAATTTATCTGTCAAATAGGGAATAGCCCGATCGCTCCCTTGCTGTGCTGCATGAAATCGATATTCCATCAAAAGTTCCGGCAAATAATAGCACTTTTTGTCCGCAATCGCAAGTCTGACAAACAAATCGTTATCTTCGCAATTTTGCCAATTTTGCCGCAGAAACCCTACTTCTTGCAACGCACTGCGGCGAAACAAAGTTGCACCTATTTGCAAACTTTGTCTCAGAAAAACTGTGGTCAACAAATCTTCAATAATTCCCGCCGACAACGAGCTGCGGCCCCACCTGTGCGAATTGAGTTTAGTCTGGCTTTCGTCAATCTGATTGTTAATGTCAATCACCCAGTGATCGGTACTGACAAAATCGATGCTGGGGTCTTTATCTAAAATAGCAGATGTCCGTTCTAAAAAATGTGCAGTCAGGCGATCGTCATCGTCAAACTTAATAAAATATTCGCCCCTAGCCGCCGCAAAGCCCGATCGCATATTATTGCTTTTACCGATATTCTGCGGGTGGCGAATGTACCGAATCTCGCGGCCTACAAATTCCGACATTAACAGCGGAGTGCTGTCAGTTGAGCCGTCATCGCAGACAATTAATTCAAAATCTGTATAAGTTTGATCTAGCACGCTGGCGATCGCACTGGCCAGCAAATGCACTCGATTGCAAGTAGGAATACAAACGCTAATTTTCGGCACAAATTTATACTATTTTAGATTTGAGATTGTGGAAAAATTTCGCAATTCAGCCCAGGGAAAAGAACCACCAATGCCCTATACTTCGACTACATGACCCCTGAGCGTAGTCGAAGGGCTATGCCCAATGCCCAATGCTTTTCGGCCCAATGCCCTATTCCCTATTCCCAATGCCCTATTCCCTATTGTTAACTCAAACGAGCCGTACATTCGAGAATTAACTTTTGATTCACCAAAGCAAAGGGTTGAATTGCCAAAGCTCGGCGAAAAGCTTGAATCGCATTTATGTATTCTCCCAAGGCAGCATAGCACAAACCCATACCATGCATCGCCCCAAAATGCACCGGGTTTAGTTTGAGGACGATTTCGCAGTCGTGGATCGACTTTTTATAATTTCCTTGGGTATAGTGGAGTACGGCGCGCCGATTCCAAGCTTCAGCAAAATCAGGCTCTTGAGAAATCAGTTTTGTCAGCAAATTCAAAGCGTGGCGAACATCCCCTGCATCTAGGGAAACTTGCGATCGCCTGAGAATTTGCATCCCGTACTCTCCCTTCTGGTAAAACCAAGTGCGCCAGAGTTCTGTAGTCGCCCGATCGCGCACGCTTTCGTCGGAGTTTTTCAAATCTTCGAGCAACGCCTTAACAGATAATTCGTCCATAGGTGCGAGGATTCTTAAAAAGGTTTGTATCAATCAATCTTATCGCTTGGCCGCCACTTTATTTATTAGTCCTGGACGCATTTCAACGTAATTCTGTCATGCTGAGCAAAGCGAAGCATCTCGCTCGATACTTCGCAATCCTGAGCTATGCGTTGGATCGCATGACACATAGGCTTTCCCTCAATCCTGTTTATCAAACATCCCATGCAGATTCTAATGCTTTCCTCCACTTTTCCCTATCCCCCAAGCCGGGGAGGAACCCAGGTAAGGACGTTTAATTTATTAAAATATTTGAGCCGGCGCCATGATGTAATTCTGGGAACAGTCCGATCGCCCGATGTGACAGATGCACAAATTGACGAATTGCGCCAGCAAGTTGCAGAATTAGCCGTTTTCGACAATCTTGGCACTGTTTCACCGAGGATCACCGACAAAATCCAGCGTTTTGGTCGATTTTTATGGTCCGGGACACCTCCGAATGTACTCTCAAGGTACTCGCCAGCAATGCAGAATTGGGTAGATGAGTTAGTAGCAGCAGAGAAGTGTGATGCTGTTACTTGCGAACACAGCGTTAATGAGATTTACGTTCGTCCAGAATGGCGGCAAAAAGTCCTGACAGTTGTAAATATTCACAGTTCAGTTTGGGGAACTTGTCAGCAAATGTTAGAAACAAGCACATCTGAAAAACCCCTGCGCGATCGACTAAATTTACCCCTGCTAGCCCGCTACGAAAAACGTTACTGTTCCAAATTCTCCCGCATTGTGGCCACAACATCCACAGACAGGCGACAACTTTTCGAATTGTTGTCGCCAGGGGAGATCGGAAAAGGCATAGAATATTTCTCAATGCCAACTATTGAGGTAATTCCTAACGGAGTTGATTTAATCGAATTTCCCGATCGCTCGATCGATCCGGGAGGCCATACCTTAATATTTGCAGGGGCCATGAATAATTTGCCCAATATTGACGCGGCGCGATTTTTGAGTTTGGAGATATTGCCGATCGTACAGCAGCGGTATCCCGATACTACTCTAACTTTAGTCGGAACCTCGCCAGTCCCGGAAGTCTCGGCCTTGGGGAAACTACCGGGAATTCAAGTAGTAGGCAGGGTACAAAAGGTGGCAGAATATTTGCATCAGGCTGCTGTTTGTGTGGTGCCGATGCGAATTGGTTTTGGGATTAAAAATAAAACTTTGGAGGCGATGGCTGCGGGAACTCCTGTTGTTGCTAGCGATCGAGGTTTGGAAGGTTTAGCCGTCGGCGGTGGCCCACAACCGCTCAGGGCCTTGCGGGCGAATCGAGTTCAGGAGTATGTTGAGGCGATTAGCAGTTTGTTTGAAAATCCACACCTAAGACACGAATTGTCTCGAAATGCTCGATCGCACATCGAAAGCGAATATACCTGGGATATCGCAGGTGGGCGCTACGAGCAACTATT
>DMYK01000319.1:771-2882 GCA_003483675.1 Microcoleaceae cyanobacterium UBA11344 | reverse complement strand
CCCTCCAAAGGTCGAGCCAAACCCCCAGAAAATGCCAAAGTTGCTCCGACTCCGACAAGACGCCGCAGAGGAGCCCGACGCCCCCAAAATCCTCAAGAGTCTCAACCTAAAACCCGCAGCTCAAAAACTCCTACCCCAACATCCGTCGCCAGATATCCCTGGAAAAGACTGATCGCTAATTTGACAGCCCTCAGCGTCTTGTGCGGCTTCTCCGCTTTGATGGGCGGCGGCGCTTGGCTGAGTTATCAACTGATTGTCGATCCCAACGGCAACAAATGGATCACTAAATTTGTCCCAGAATGGTCGCGCCTTCCCCTCGCCACCAGAGATTCGATCCAAACTCTCGATCAAATTCAAGCTAGCGTCCGCAAATTGGGATTTGTNNTCACCGGAGAACCTCTACCACTTCCTGTCGATAAATCCGCTGATAATTCTGTTTCTGATTTGCTATTACCGGTGATGGTGGAGAGGAATGTTAACGCTTCTACATCCTGCAAAAATCCTTGTCGTCAAATTGTCGAACTTCGGGTATACAAGCGAGTGCAAGTTCCCGATCGAGATTCCGATACTGTGCAGTATTTTCAGCTAGCAAGTTCTGTGAATATAGAAGGCCCTGCGGAATCTTTTGTACTCGCTTCTTTAGTAGACTCCAAGTCAAACAATCAAGGCTCGAATCAGCCGCTACCGCTGACAGAACTGCGCCGCTTTGACGGGAATGCTCCGACATCGGGAATTTGGTTTAATGTCAGCGGTCAATTGTTGCGGGGCGATCAGAAACTTCCCTACGGACAGGTGGTTCGCTACAACCCCAGCCAAAATCATTTAATCTCCCTATTAGATTGGGTGAGTGCGGCCGGACAACCCCCGAATTGGCAGCAAATTGTTAAGGGGTCATCTCCACAATTGGCGATCGATCAAACAGTTGGTTTGGAGCCGCAATTTATTATTTATCAAATTGGATCGCGCAAATTTGTGCCCAATCCTGTTCAGTTGAACCCCATTTCTTTAGAAGAATTTGCTTTGAATGACGAGACTTACAAAAATGGCCTACGACTGGCGAAAAGCGGCCTGTGGTCTCCAGCTTTAAATGTGATGCGTACTGCTAAGGGAAAAGCCGGCCCCAATTGGCCGACTGTGGCGCAAGCTCAGCTAGATACGATCGAATTTCACGCTAAAATTACTAAGGCTCAGGCGATCGCCTCTTGGGCCAGTCCCGGTCAACAAGTTCTAGCAGAGTTGATAGACGGTCGCTGGAGCCAAGCATTGCAGGTATTTGAAGCCGATCCAAGCAACAGTTCTGAAATTGCCAAAACACTCAAAAATGACGACGGGAAGCTCTTGAACCGCGTAGACGCAGCCTTGAGAGTGAATGCGAGTGACGCTGATGTCAAAGCTTGGGGCGCGCTAATTGTCGCAGCTCAAGACGGGACTCGCGAGGCGATGGATTGGCTCGATCAACAACCAGATACTGACAGCGAAACCAGGAACCGAATTCGGAATTTGGTAAATAAACTTGACGAAGCCGTTTCTCTGGCTGAAAGTTTAGAACAGCACAAAAGTCAAATTATGGGTTCGGCTACTTTAATTAACACTATCAATCCCAATGAATGGCTGGAACCAGCATCTAAAAATGAGTTGAAATTGACCGAAAAACAAGTTTGGTATCAGGTGCAAGTGGCAAGTTTTTACGACGGGAACCGCTGGGTTAGTTCACCGTTTGCAGATGTAGAATTGCGCTCTTTTCCTGCTAGTCAAGTCAAGTGGCTCTGGGGGCGACTAGGCTTGCAATCTGACCCGAAGATTAAAATTGAGGTGGCGATGGCTAACGGTCAACAAAGAGTAGCCGTCGGAACGGTGAAAGCCTTGCAAATTCAAGACGGAATGCTGCGGTTGCTCGCTGCTGTTGACCAGCGATCCTAAGCAATTAACAATTAAACATTCAACATTAACAATGGGAGATTTGAGAGTTTATTCTCTCCCTCTTTCCCCCTCTTTCACCCTCTCAATTGAGGACAAAAAATAGCATAAACCAGCTAGATCTCGTCCTCGCATACAACAAAGTAAACAACAATTTTGTTAATTCACTTTACAAAAATTGCACACAAAAACCC
>DMYK01000319.1:391-743 GCA_003483675.1 Microcoleaceae cyanobacterium UBA11344 | reverse complement strand
TTTAGCCCAAAGCTCAAAATCAACACTGTTGGTGGTGTTAATTTTAACTTCCTCAACAGGTTGGTGGGGGGCTTCCTTCTGTACTGTAGTCTCCATGTTTTTTTCCTCGTCCACAAAATGTTAGTAGTCGATCGCCAACGGTCAGCATCATAGATCTATTCTATGAACTAATTGCAGGAAGTATTAGCAGTAAATACATAATATTTACCCAACATATGCAGTAAATACATTTAATCAATGCAATTTCCGAATGTCACTTGAAAACTTCCTGCAATCTGTGCGTGCGATCGGTTTTCATTGAAGTTTGATTAGTACAATTTAGGTTGTAAAGCACTATCAAACCAAGACTTAT
>DMYK01000319.1:0-233 GCA_003483675.1 Microcoleaceae cyanobacterium UBA11344 | reverse complement strand
CATCCCCTTCTTGCCGTAAAGCCGATCGCCAGCATCTCCAATTCCCGGTACAACATAGCCGTATTGTAAAACTTCATTAAGATTGTAAGCATCAATAGACAATGGTAGTATCATATAGTTAGAAGAGTCGATTGATTAACGCCGATGTTAACGGGTCTTACGAGATTTTGAGAAAAGCAATCCCAAATGCGTTTAGCGATGGGATAGAGAGCTGCGTAGTTCAGCCGAGGCGG
>DMYK01000053.1 GCA_003483675.1 Microcoleaceae cyanobacterium UBA11344 | reverse complement strand
GATCGCACTCAAACGTCAATTGGTTGCGAGACAGCCCCCATTGCTAAAATCCCCAAAATTTTATTCACATCTTTGAGGTAATATTCAGTCAAATCGATCCTAATTACACTTCCTTCTAATTTCATAAATTTCCAAATACTCCCAGTTGTCACTGCCCCGTAAATTGTGAAAATTTCATTGCCTGCACGTTCATTAAATATCCTTGCTGCTAACATTTCCGCCACGCATTGTCCCAAACCAGCAGTGATATTTTCTTTTTTTGCTTCCACTAGGGTAATTACGGGAGCGCTGACAAATAGTATTTCTGGTGAATTGCTGATAATAAAGTCGCAAATCCCATTTAATCCCCTTTCGCTATCCACGTCAAACTCTATTCCAGAAAACAAGTTAATTCGTTCCCTTAACTGTCTTCTGAGGTCGATTAAAATTGGGGAAATAATCATTTCAGAGCGCGCTTTTTCGCTGTTGCTGGCAACGGCTAAAGGTACATTGTAGCGGAGAATCTCTGTCAATAGGGCGCTGCATTCTAATTCAGGTATATCTCCGAATAGATCGACTGTTTCTGAAGTTGTCAGTTCAAAGGTTCGCTTGACTTTTTCTAAACTAAAATCGCTGTAGGGCATTTTGCTTGTCTTCCTAGAATTTCCCAGATTAAACAGAATATAATTTGATTGTACTCGTTATGTAGCAGACTGCATGAATCTCAAGGAACGCTTGCACAATCATCTGATTCAAATTGTCCGCGATCGCAACCCATATCTCGCATCAGCCGGACATTTTTATGTGCAACAATACATCCGCGAACAGTTAGCACAGTGGGGAAATGTAGAAATTGACGATTTTTCGGTGCGTGGCCGAATTCATCACAATTTGATTTTGAATTTACCCCCCCCTCAGTCCCCCCCTTGCTAAGGGGGGGGAAGCAAGACAATCCGGGTCTTGAAAAGCGGATTAAGAAGGGGTTGCCGACGATTTTAATGCTCATTACGATACTGTACCGGGTAGTCCGGGGGCGGATGATCATGCTACGGGAGTTGCTGTTTTGCTGGAATTGGCGGCAGAGTACGTCGCTCGCCCTCTCAAATATCCAGTGCAATTAGTGGCTTTCGATATGGAAGAATATGGCTTGTTTGGTAGCAAGCATTATGCTGCTAAGTTAAAAGCACAAAAACAGCCACTGCGATTAATGATTTCCTTGGAAATGTTGGGTTATTGCAATCATAATTCTAATTCCCAAAGCTATCCCGCTGGCTTGAAATATTTTTATCCAAATTGTGGCAATTTTATTGCTTTAATTGGCTATCTGCGGACTGTTCTAGATATGATTAATTTGAGCGGTCAAATTCGGAAATCTGGCCAGCGCTGCGAGGGGCTGCCGGTGCCGAATCGAGGTTTAATTGTTCCCGATACTCGCCGCAGCGATCATGCTCCTTTCTGGGATAATGGTTATCCGGCTATTATGGTGACGGATACGGCTAATATGCGGAATCCTCACTATCATCGAGAAAGCGATAAAATTGAAACTTTGGATATAGCAGTTTTATTTTAACGAACCGCGAAGGCGCGAAGGGCGCGAAGGAAGAAAAGAGAAGATGAGTGATAAAGATATGAATGCTGTTTTTGGCGATCGCACTGGCTGGCAATTTTGGCTCGATCGCGGTGGCACTTTTACTGATATTGTCGCCAAGAACCCTGATGGTAAATTAGTCATTCACAAATTGCTATCTGAAAATCCCGATCGCTACATTGATGCGGCAGTTCAAGGAATTCGCGACATCTTGGGAATTGCTGGAGATGTTCCTATACCTGCGGCACAAATTGAAGCGGTTAAAATGGGGACGACTGTCGCCACAAATGCCTTATTAGAAAGAAAGGGCGATCGCACTTTATTAATCATTACTAAAGGTTTTCGCGATGCTTTGAGAATTGGCTATCAAAATCGCCCCAATATCTTCGCCCGTCACATTGTTTTACCAGAAATGCTTTATGAAAAAGTAGTGGAAGTAGCAGAACGCTACAGTGCTCAAGGTGAAGAGTTAATTGCTGTCAATCCCGATTTTATCCCGTCTTTGCAGCAAGCCTACGATGATGGAATTCGCAGTTGTGCGATCGTCTTTATGCACGGCTACCGCTACTCGGAACACGAAAAAAAAGTTGCTGAAATAGCTCAGGAAATTGGCTTTACCCAAATATCAGTATCTCACGAAGTTAGCCCGCTGATGAAACTAATTTTCCGGGGAGATACTGCGGTTGTCGATGCTTATTTATCTCCGATTTTACGTCGCTATGTCGAACAAATAACCAGCCAGTTAATCGAGGTATATCCTGGGAATGAGCGATTATCAATGCCCAATGCCCAATTCCCAATGCCCCATTCCCCATTCCCTAAATTAATGTTTATGCAGTCGAATAGTGGCTTAGTTGATGCGGCACAATTTCAAGGAAAAAATAGTATTTTATCCGGCCCGGCTGGGGGAATTGTCGGTGCAGTTAAAACGAGTAAAATCGCAGGTTTTGATAAAATTATTACCTTTGATATGGGCGGAACTTCCACAGATGTTGCCCATTTTAACGGCGAATATGAACGAGAATTTGAGACAGAAATTGCTGGAGTAAGATTACGATCGCCCGTGATGGCAATTCACACTGTCGCCGCTGGTGGCGGTTCAATTCTATTTTTTGACGGTGCTCGCTACCGCGTCGGGCCCGCTTCTGCGGGGGCGAATCCGGGGCCCGCTTGTTATCGGAAAGGTGGCCCTTTGACGGTGACAGATTGTAATGTGATGTTGGGGAAAATTCAGCCTGATTTTTTCCCGAAAGTTTTTGGATTGCAGGGAGATTTGCCGATCGCCTCTGATGTAGTCAAGCAAAAATTTGTGCAATTAGCGGGGGAAATTGGGGGCGAGAAGACACCGGAACAGGTGGCGGAGGGTTTTTTGGCGATCGCTGTGGAAAAGATGGCTAATGCTGTCAAAAAAATCTCCCTTCAACGCGGTTATGATGTTTCGGAATATACATTGTGCTGTTTCGGGGGTGCGGGTGGCCAACACGCTTGTGCGATCGCCGATGCTTTGGGCATGAAACGGGTATTTATTCACCCTTACGCGGGGGTGTTATCCGCTTACGGTATGGGTTTGGCTGATGTGCGGGCAATTCGCGAAAGGGCGATCGAGCAACAATTAAGTCTCGAATTAATTACTGATTTACATCATATTTTAGCACAATTGGAGGCTGATGGAAAGAGGGAATTGAACCGCAGAGACGCAGAGGGCGCTGAGGAAGAGGCAGAGGTTTTAGTTGTGAGGAAGCTGCATTTAAAATATTTGGGAAGTGATTCGGTTTTGGCGGTAAATTTTGCCGCAAGTTTTGAGGCGATGCAGGCTGAATTTGAAGCAGCGCATCGACAGCGTTATAGTTTTATTATGCCAGAAAAAGCGCTAATTGTGGAAGCAGTTTCGGTGGAAGTTGTAGAAACAATAGATGTACAAAATGAATCAATAATTGCCTCTTATTGTGGCACAGGCAAGATGCCTGTGCAGCCAATTTCAAAAACAATGGATGTGCCGGAAACATCCATAAATTCCCCATCTTGTAGCACAGGCATCTTGCCTGTGCAGCCAATTTCAACCGTGCAAATGTATGTTGCTGGCGGGTGGCAGGAAACGCCTGTTTATCAGAGAGAAAATTTGCGATCGGGCGACTGCATTAACGGCCCTGCTATGATTGTTGAAGCAACGGGAACTAATGTTATTGAACCTAGCTGGGAAGCGGAATTAACAGAGAGAAATGATTTAATTTTGAACCGCAGATTAACGCAGATTAACGCAGATAATATCCGCGTTGATTCCCGTGCATCAGCGGTAAAATCAGACCCGGTTTTGCTGGAAATATTTAATAACTTGTTTCGGGCGATCGCCGAACAAATGGGCATCACTTTACAAAACACAAGTTCTTCTGTGAATATTAAAGAACGCCTCGATTTTTCCTGTGCAATCTTCGACCAAAACGGGCAATTAGTAGCCAATGCGCCGCATATTCCCGTGCATCTAGGCTCCATGAGCGAAAGCATTAAAGCTTTGATTTTAGCAAAAAATGCTACTCTTAAACCGGGGGATGTTTATGTGTCTAATAATCCCTATAACGGCGGCACGCACCTGCCAGATATCACCGTTATTAGTCCAGTATTTGATAATACTTATTCTCTTCCTCTCTTCTATGTAGCCTCGCGAGGACATCATGCCGATATTGGCGGCATCACTCCCGGTTCCATGCCTCCTAACAGCACAACAGTAACTCAGGAAGGCGTATTGCTTGACAATTTTCAGCTAGTAAGCGAGGGTAAATTCCAAGAACAACAATTACTAGAACTTCTGAAAACTGGCAATTTTCCTGTCCGCAATTCCGCTCAAAATATCGCCGATTTGCAAGCACAAATTGCCGCTAACAAGCGCGGCACCGAAGAACTTCTCAAAATGGTAGAACATTACGGTTTAGAAACAGTGCAAGCTTATATGGGCTTCGTACAAGACAATGCTGAGGAGTCGGTACGCCTGGTAATTGATGTTTTGAAAGATGGCGAGTTTACTTATCCGATGGATAGCGGCGGACAGATTAAAGTAGCTATTACTATTGACAAATCTGCCCGCAGTGCGAAAATAGATTTTACTGGCACTTCTCCTCAACAAACCAACAATTTTAATGCTCCCGCAGCGGTTTGCAAAGCTGCGGTTTTGTATGTTTTCCGTACATTAGTAGATGACGATATCCCTCTGAATGCGGGCTGTTTGAAACCTCTCGAAATTATCAATCCCGAAGGATGTATGCTGAATCCTTGCTATCCGGCGGCGGTAGTTGCAGGTAATGTGGAAACTTCGCAGAATATTACTGATGCTTTGTATTGTGCATTAGGAATTATGGCCGCTTCTCAGGGAAGTATGAATAATTTTACTTTTGGAAATGAGCGTTATCAATATTATGAAACTATTTGTGGCGGGGCGGGTGCGGGTGCAAGTTTTGATGGTACGGATGCGGTACAAACTCACATGACTAATTCGCGTTTAACCGATCCTGAAGTATTAGAATGGCGCTTTCCGGTGCTGTTGGAAAGTTTTGCAATTCGGGCTAATAGCGGGGGGAATGGATATCATCGTGGGGGGAATGGGGTAATTCGTCGCTTGCGTTTTTTGGAAAAAATGACGGCGGGTATTTTATCGGGGAGGCGCGTTGTTTTTCCTTGTGGTTTGAATGGTGGGGGAAACGGTGTTTTGGGGCGGAATTATGTTGAACGGGTTGATGGTAAAGTTGAGGATTTGGGGAGTACGGCGACTGTGGAAATGCAGTCTGGGGATGTGTTTGTAATTGAAACTCCGGGGGGCGGAGGATATGGTACTATTGTAGCAACAGTAAAATGAACTAGAGTCTAGAGGTAATAGTCATGGCTGACAATTCTTTTTTTGATGAATCCAGAGAGAATTCTTTAGTTAAATCAGAAATAGTTGCTAAATACTTTTGGGCCTGGGCAAAAGTAATTATGCCCACAGCCAAGAAAATGAGTAATAAAATTGCCTATATTGATTTGTTCTCTGGGCCAGGTCGCTATCAAGACGGTTCTAAGTCTACTCCACTACTTATTTTAGAGCGTGCTATTGCCGATCCAGATATGTCACAAATGCTAGTAACGCTGTTTAATGATAAAGACTCAAATAATACTCGCTCTCTCCAACAGGCCATTGAATCCATCCCAGATATAAGTAGATTAAGCTATAAGCCAATAGTTTTAAATAAGGAGGTTGGAGAAGAAATTGTCCAAGCTATTCAAGAAATTAATGAGAATGTTCCTACACTCTTTTTTATTGACCCTTGGGGTTACAAAGGCTTGTCCCTAAAACTCATTGGCTCTATCATTAAAGGTTGGGGTTGTGATTGTATATTTTTCTTTAATTATAACAGAATTAATCCGGGGTTAAATAACCCAAAGGTAAAGGAACACATGAACTCTCTCTTTGGTCAAGAGCGAGTAAATGCCCTTCGGACAGAACTGAAACCAATGTCCACTGAACAAAGAGAGTTAACGATTGTTAATGCTATTTGTAAAGCTTTAGAAGAAGTAGGAGGCTCCCACGTTCAATATTTTTGCTTCAAAAATGCTACAGGTAATCGTACTAGCCATTATCTGATATTTGTNNAAGAATGTATTGGGTTATTCAATTATGAAAGAGATTATGGCTGGAGAAAGCTCTAGTGCTAAACAAGGAGTTCCTTCTTTTGAATACAATCCCGCCCCACCTAGATATCCTCTATTATATGAGCTTTACCGCCCTCTGGATGAGCTTGAAAATTTGTTGTTGGATGAATTTGCTGGTCAGACGCTTACTATGGAAAAAGTTTACAACCAACACCAAGTTGGCAAAAGCTACATTAAAAAAAATTACAAACAAGCTCTTTTGAAACTAGAACAACAAGGTAAAATCATAGTAGATCAACCTGCCAGTAAACGAAGAAAGTACAAAGGAGAAATTACATTCGGAGATCAGGTAGAAATCACATTTTTACCAAAGTAGTAGTAGCTTTCTTCATTGAAGTGCGACTTATTTTAAAACTGTAGTCATTGAATTGTCTTTGGTGTTTCTCCCATACTTCGGGCATTTCATCCCAAATTTTCTCATCCAACAGTCTCCCAGCAGCTTTAGGTGTTCTACCTCCCCATTGCTTGAAGAAAAAGGCGACTCCAGCATCCTGACATTGATCCCGAATACTTTGTGCCCATTCTTCCTGCATCGGACGGTGTTTTTGTCCAGATTCTCCCCCAACTATTACCCAGCAAATTCCTGTTAAATCAAGCTGCAAAGGCCCTAAAAGTGGTTCGCAGGATAAAAAGCGTACCTTTGCATTGACTTGTCGCAAATAATCTACACGATGAACATAGTTTTGATTTTCAACAGAAACTCCCATCCAAATATTATCAGACCAATCAAGTTGAGGGGCTAACTCTAGTAAACGCTCATGTCGCTTGGTAAGAATTTGATAAATATGGTGAGGAGTTTCACGCATTACCTCAAAGACTTGTTTCAGAAACTCAATAGAAACATCTTCGTGGAACAAATCGCTCATTGAGTTAACAAAAATGCGACTAGGCTTTCGCCAAGTCTTAGGTTCGTTCAACCGTTTTGGGTATTCCGTTAAAGTAAACCCATTAGGAAAATTAGTATGGAATCGCTTTGTTAATGCTTCTGCATAGCAATGTGTGCAACCTGGACTGACTTTATCGCAGCCAGTTGTTGGATTCCATGTCCGATCGCACCATTCTATACCTGTATTAATGCTAGACATATAGTGACTTTACCATTGAAAGAACAAATTATTTTTTGGGGTGTGCTGAATAGAGGTTTTATGTATTAATTTAAATTAATGCAGCATCACCCACAACTATATTATATAACTAATTAACTTAAATATCAACAATATTTTAAAGCACTTGCATTAAATGTAGATCGTGGTGTAAAATCGTGCTGCACCAGCATATATTACCAGAACAATTGTGCAAACACCTAATTTTTCCGAGATTAACCATCCTGTTGTCAAATCTCTGTTCCATCACAGCGACCAGGAATTATTAACCCTGTTTCAAAATTATCCCGACCAGGGTAGATACTTCACTGCAATTTTTTGCCGCTACGCTCAAATAGTTCACTCGCTGATCCGCCATTCTGTGCGATCGCCCGTACAAGGAGATTACCTATTCGCCCACACTTGGCTGCACATCTATCACGAACTCCGAGGCCTCGATTTGCGTCGCGAAATCCAAGAGTCTGATGGCGGAAATCTCAGTCTCCAAAACTGGTTAATTAATGTCACCGCTATCTGCATTAATCAAGCCGAATTGCCTCCTGTTGAGACGATTCATTATTCTTTGCAATCGGCTCCGCCGCCTCTGTGGTGTTACGTCAAACAAGCTTTAGAATTGTTAGCACCGCTACCGCGTTTAGTTGTGTTGATGGCTCAGACTTTCCGCTGGAGCGAAACCAGAATTGCAGCTTATTTACAAGCAGAAGGTGAAGCTATTTCGCCGGCTCAGGTAAGGGCTTTGCTGCAAAAAGGATATCAAACTCTCGAAGCAAATTTGCCGGAGGATATTCGAGCTATTTATCTCGATGAAAATCTCGATTATCAAGAAGCAATTGTTTAGATATACACAGTTAGTCTAGTAGGACTAACAGCATACTAAACCAGCCTTTTCCAGGTGTAGGGGCGGGTTTCACCTGAAATATTTGCTAGGACTAACAGCCTCATAAACCCGCCCTTTCGCGAGTACATATCGACAGGATATTTCGGTAAAAATCTACCTGTTATAAGCAGTCGAGTTTTCGATCAAACGGGTTCGATCGCTAATTTAGGTTGGCTTTCATCAGAGCAATCTTAATACTGAGGAAAAAATGGCAGTTTATCAAGTTCGGTTGGTGAATCAGGAGCTCGCTCTCGATCGCACGATCGCAGTACCAGACGACCAGTATATATTAGATATAGCAGAAGCAGCCGGCATCCGCTTGCCGAATGGATGCAAGCAAGGAGAGTGTTCTGCCTGCGTTGTCAAGCTGCTTAGCGGCGAAATCGACCAAAGCGAACAAAAGTTTTTGAAGCCCTTAGAATTGCAAGCTGGCTACGCTGTTACTTGTGTGGCTTACCCGCTTTCTGACTGCACTTTGTTAACCCATCAAGAACAAGTTTTGTATCAAACATCTCTTTATTTCAAGGGGTAAGTATGAGCGATTTAAAGATAGTCGTGAAGAAATCTCCTCATTCCAGACAGAACTTACACACGGGTGGTCAGAAACCGGGTTTTTTACTGAATCTACGGGCTGCAACACGTCTTTTCGTAAAAACCCGGTTTCTAGGTCTCCCTGCGTAAATCCTACTACTTATCAACTCAACGTTGCAGCAATTGTAGCATCCGCTGAAGGGGAATTTCTACCCAATCCAAGCGGTAATTAAGTTCGTATACCAGCTCAGAAACCGTTTTTTCTAAGATGTAAGCATCCAGCAAAACTTGTATTTCCGGGATAGATTTTGGCAAGAATTTTGCATCGGCTGCTGTCACCAAATAACTCTTGAGAAAAGTCAGGCTAACCCAGCGATCCCAAACATTTGCCCACTGCTGCATCTCAGATAAATTTTCAGGACGAATCATCCCACTTTCTACTTCATTGCGAAGCCCCAAAGTGACAGCATAATTGAAAGATTGCAGCATTCCCGCAACATCTCGCAGCGGCGAACGTTTCATCCGCCTCTCACTTAATGGTCGATTTCGTTCTCCTCCAAAATTAATAATTACGAAATCTTTGCCTGTATAAAGAACTTTTCCGAAATGAAAGTCCCCGTGACAACGAATGCGATCGGCCGTGATTCTCAAGTTCAAAATAGACTTGAAACGTTCCATCAGCAAGTCTTCGCAGTTGAGCAGATTTTGTCCCAATTTTTGGGTTTCCGGTGGCATTTGGGACAGCCGTTTTTTCAGTAGCAGCAAAGTCCTTCCTGCTAGATTTCTCATCTGTTGATAGATGGAACGCTGGTAAAATGAAGTAAAGTTTTCTGGGGCAAAATCGGGATTTTGTGCGTCTGAAGCTAAAGCGAGATGAAGTTCGGCTGTTCGTTGTCCTAAAAGTTCGGCTGAGGCTAGATAAGAGCCGATGAGTTCGCGAGCTAATTCGGGAATTTTTAGGGATAAATCGGATACTAGCGAGTTTGACTGCCGCTGCATTTGTGCGGAGGTTGCATTGGGTAAATAATTTTCGGGTGCAGTAGATAAATTGTCGGCGGAATACTTTGCTTCTACTGCCATTACTTGCTCAAAATAGTCGCGCAATGTGTCTAAGGTATAAGACCAAGAATCCCTGCTATCGGGGATTAATTTTTGCAGTATCCCGATCGTCATTACTGGTTTTCCAGAGGCCTGATATTCCAAAGATCCGGCAATTGGAGCAAAGTGTTGAATCAATTTGCGATCGGTTAAAAAACGCCCGATTTCTAATTCTGGGTTGATACCTTCTTCAACTTTTCGCAATAGTTTTAGCACGAAGCGATCGCCATAACCTGCGGATGTATTGCTGTGTTCTTTTTTGAATACGTGAGGTTCTAGCTGCGACAAATCTTGTTCTGATGTGAGTGCCTTGTCGGGAATTCCTAGCAGTTTACCTGCCGCACCTGTGTAACTGCGAGAATTCGCGATCGCCTCTAGCAGAACACTGAGAAAACCCTGATCAGTCGCAGCATCAAATAGTACCCCGACTTCGTTAGTTTCTGGGAAGTGAATGCGGGCGATCGCCCGTGCGTCCGCATCGCCTTGAATCTCTTCCCAACCTACAGGCAAAACGTAAGTTTCGGGCATCCCTTCAGTATAATTTAACTGCAACAGCAAAATGTAAATTGTTGATTCTAACCCCGTAGAGTTTTTACATTCAACTGGCACAACTTCACCTATTTGCAAAGATTGAATAGTCCTGTCCGTACCGGTGAACCAGTTGCTAGTTCGCAAGTAATTAGGCAAAATAGTAAGCAGATTATCACTCAATTTACTTGTAGCAAAAGCTGTTTTCCAGTTGCCACCGATCGCAAAATTCGGCAGTTCGGTTAGAGGTAAATGTAGCGAAAAATCTTCTTGTTTGACAGTGAGAGTAAACCAGTAAAACGAGTGAGGACTCAAGCTCAAAAAGTAAGCAGAATCGCCAACAGCCGGAAACTCTGTACGACCAAAAATCTCCACCGGAACGGCACCTTTGAATGGCGAAAGGTCTAATTCTGCCGTCTGCACGAAGCGCGACAAATTCGCCACTACTAAAATGTGTTCGTCTTGATAAGTACGCACAAAAGCTAAAACTTTGCGGTTTTCCGGGTAAAGAAATTCGCAAGTCCCGCGACCGAATGCTTGGAAGCGTTGACGAATTGCAATTAGGCGTTTCATCCACCACCAAAGAGAACTCGGATTAGCTCGTTGCGCCTCCACATTAACAGATTCGTAGTGATATTCAGGGTCAACAATTGGCGGTGCGTACAGCCGTTGCGGATTAGCGCGACTGAAACCGGCATTGCGATCGCCACTCCACTGCATGGGAGTTCTCACCCCGTTGCGATCGCCCAAATAGATATTGTCCCCCATACCAATTTCATCCCCATAGTACAGCACAGGCGTACCCGGAAGAGAAAGCAACAAAGCATTCATCAACTCAATCCGGCGGCGATTATTTCCCATCAGCGGAGCCAAGCGGCGGCGGATACCCAAATTAATCCTCGCCTGCGTATCTTGAGCATAAACTCGATACATATAATCTCGGTCTTCATCGCTCACCATTTCCAGCGTCAATTCGTCATGATTTCGCAAAAATAATGCCCACTGACAGTTATTAGGAATCTGAGGAGTTTGCTGGAGAATGTCACTAATTGGGAAGCTATCTTCCATGTGCAAAGCCATAAATAAGCGAGGCATTAGGGGAAAATGAAAGTTCATGTGACATTCATCCCCATCGGCGTAATATTCAACCGCATCCTCCGGCCACTGATTCGCCTCAGCTAACAGCATTCGGTTGGGGAATTTCTCATCTACGTGCTTCCGCAAATGTTTGAGGAATACGTGAGTTTCTGGCAAGTTTTCGCAGTTAGTACCCTCGCGCTCATATAGGTAAGGCACGGCATCCATTCGCAGTCCATCAACCCCCAGTTCCAACCAAAAATCCACCACATCTAATATGGCTTGAATCACGGCAGGATTATCGTAATTCAAGTCAGGTTGATGCGCATAAAAACGATGCCAATAATAAGCTTTTGCTACCGGATCCCAAGCCCAATTAGAAGTTTCAAAATCTTGGAAAATAATCCGAGCATCTTGATATTTTTCTGGCGTGTCGCTCCATACATAAAAATCTCTTTCTTTGCTGCCTTTAGGGGATCTGCGCGCTTTCTGAAACCAAGCGTGCTGGTCGGAAGTGTGGTTAACAATTAACTCAATAATGACTCTAATTCCCCGCAGGTGCGCTTGTTCTAAAAGATGTTTAAAGTCTTCTAAAGTGCCGTAAATCGGGTTGACTGTGGTATAGTGCGAAGTATCGTAGCCGTCGTCTCGGAGCGGGGAGGGAAAAAACGGCAGCACCCAAATTGCTGTTACTCCCAAGTTTTGTAGGTAATCTAGTTTTTCTGTCAGCCCCCGAAAGTCGCCGATGCCGTCAGCATTGCTGTCTGCAAAAGCGCGAATTGGCACTTCGTAAATGATCGCGTCTTTGAACCACAAAGGATCGTTATTTAAAATTGAGTTTTGCATAGGTAATCGGTAATTGGGAATGGGGAATTGGTAATGGGGAATTGATCATCGGTAATGGGGAATAGTTACTGAAAATCAAAACTTATAAATCATACCTTATAAGTTGGCGCTAATTCCTCATGCCAGCGGCGGAGTTTTCATCATAATTTATGAACGCAAAACTTATATTTTTTTTACTAAAAAGTCAAACTATCTCATAGGTTTTGCGATCGCGGATACAGCGAGAAAGCAGAAGTTGAATAAGTATTCTCTCCCTCGGACACTCGGAGGCGGGTACGGGGCATTAATGTCAACTTAAGACTGCTCTTTTCCCCCCTTGGGGGGACAGGGGGGTGGGGGGCTACGGGGATCGCACAGTCGCCTACAAGCGACATTTTTTCTGGTTTGGGTCTTAAGTTGACACGCCTTGGTGCGCGGTGCACACCCTACATTCGATCGCTTTGTAGGTAACAACTTGAGGTTAGGTGCGGTTTTCCCTACCTGTCGGACGGTTGCCACGACCTTACACCACCTTGACGCTCATTGCCAGTTATTGTTACATTAGTTTACATAAAGCAACAAAACTTAAGGAAAAAGCAGTTATGACTATCGTAATCTCCCTTTTAATCGTCGGTTGGGTAGCAGC
>DMYK01000528.1:1954-3095 GCA_003483675.1 Microcoleaceae cyanobacterium UBA11344 | reverse complement strand
TGTCACTGCGAAATTAGCGTCGAAGAGTGCGATCGTACCGGGCGCAATGAAGGCTGGATTATGTCTCTCGGCACGCGGCGCGGCTTCCGCAAAATCGGATTAGGACGAGCAATGTTGCTCGCTGGTTTGCATCGACTCAAAGCAGCCGGTGTCGATACTGCGATTATCGGCGTCGATGCTGAAAATTCCTCCGGTGCATTGCGGCTTTACGAGTCCGCTGGCTTCCACAAGATTCGCGATAGCATTGCTTATGTCAAAGAGCTTTAAAAGAATGTTCTTGTCCCCCCTTATTCAGGGAGTAGGGTGTGAGTAGGGGGGTGAGTAGGGGGGGGAAGAATGCGGGGGGATCGAGAGGGTTTGAGGTAAAAACTAAACAACTTTTCCCAACCTCCCGACATCCATGTAGTCCAAATGTAGTATATAAATAGGGAAAGCGCAGGACAAGCAAAAACCTGTATTTTCCGTACAATTCTCAACCTGGAAAACTGAAAAACAGATCGAAATTTCCAGGAACATCAATTTGAAAGTCTTGTAATAGAGACTGGATAGTCATGTTGTCACTTTACACCAGACTGTTCGATTACAAACCGACTCCCTCTGAGCCAGAGATTGCACCGAATCAGTATAATTTAAACGAATCTGTTGCGGATTCAGAACAGGAAAGTTATGCCAAATTCGCAGCAGAAAGAATGGCTAATTCAATCCGCAATATCAAACAAGCTTATTACCTAGAACGGCGTTTATTTATGTAAAAAACAGCGGCATTTGCGAAAATTGCTGGCAATCTTTATACCATAAACGCAAGGCTAAACAGCAGACAAGCTACCAATCCCAAATCCCAAATCGCTCTGGTATCAGTAATGGTTCACATTCGTTTTGAAGGACGTTCCTAGGATGTGGTAGAAAACTAACTGGGTATCGCAGCAGGAATGAGCGAAAAAGCCATTAACGAACATCTGGCCAAGCATTTTGATGTTAAGGGCGATCGCTTAATTGTCCAGAAGCCGTTTACGGCTAGAAATTAACTGAAAGCAGGTATGAGGTGGCGCATCCTAACAAAAGAAGCTTACAAACTAGAAAAGTTCGACTATAATCGAATTGCCGGCTCAAAAAAACCCAGCTTCTCTGACTTGTGCGCTAC
>DMYK01000528.1:0-1949 GCA_003483675.1 Microcoleaceae cyanobacterium UBA11344 | reverse complement strand
AAAAACATTAACTCCGCTAGTAAAAATTCTGTTCCGCGCCCTAACAAATGAAGCACACACAATTTCAACCGATTGGTTGCAGGTTCAAATCCTGCCAGTCCCGTTTAAGGGGCTGTAGCTCAACTGGTAGAGCGATCGCACTGTCAAAACGCTTTACTAACTTGCGCGGAACACCTAATTAAAGGAAATTAGTTAGATTGAGAGTTTTTAACCGCCGAGCAACGCCGATGAACAAAGATAGAAATCCATCAGCGTTAATCTGTGTTTATCTGCTGACATCTGCGGTTTAAAAAAACATCCAAAAAAACCTAATTTTTTCATCGTAAAACTTCATATTTGTCAAGGGGCGCGCAGAGATTTTTTCCTAAATTTTAGATCCGAAAGTAGTGAGGAAGTAGAATTCAATTATGAACAATACAACTATAATTTACCGATCGCCCAGCGAGATAGACAGCCTGATTCATGCTTTCCAAGAATGCAGCCTCCCGCGAAGTCAATGGACTCACGAAGCACACTTAACCGTTGCTCTGTGGTATCTGTTTTATGACAAGGAACAAGCAGCAATAAATGCACTTCGGAATGGCATTAAACGTTACAACTCGGCTCAGGGAATTGAGACTACAAAAGATGGCGGATATCACGAAACTCTAACGCTGTTTTGGGTGCGAATCATCCGCCGATATCTGGCCCAGGAAAGCCGGAATCGATCGATGGTAAGTCTGGCTAACGGTTTGATTGCAAAATATGCCGATTCCCTACGGGATAGCTCCGCTTCACGCACTTTACCTTTTCGCTACTACACGCGCGATCGGCTGATGTCTTGGGAAGCCAGAATTAACTGGGTTGAACCTGATTTGAGAGCGATCGACTCCGAAACAGTCCGCCAGGATTGAAATCCCTGGCGGTGAGGGATGATCGACGATATAATTAGCTAGGGCTCGTCAGTTAAGCTGGCGAGCAATGCTCACAAAATCTTCAACTATACTCTAAACTTGGGAGGAGCAGTTGGTGACTTCAATATTAATCAAAGATTTGGCAAACGAACTAGAGCTTTTTACCGAAGATCCAGTGGAAAGATTTATTACCAGTGGGGTAAGTTGGCAACAGTATGAACAACTACTGACTCAACTGGGAGATAGTCCTTGGTATCGAGTTACTTATTTAGAAGAAGTCCTAGAAATTATGTCTCCCAGTCGCCGCCACGACCAAAATAAAACTAATATTGGTATGCTGCTAGAAGCATATTTTCAAGAAACACGCACTCGGTTTTGGGGATTAGGTTCAACTACATTTCGCATTCAAGCAAAAAAGGGCGGTACAGAACCGGATGAGTGCTATTGTATCGGTACAGAGAAAGAGTTTCCTGATTTGGCGATCGAGGTTGTATTGAGCAGCGGTGGCGTAGACAAGTTAGCAGTTTACAAAAAGCTCGGAATTAGAGAGGTTTGGTTCTGGAAAAATCGTCGCTTTGAGGTTGATCATCTTCGAGGAGACGAATACGAAAAAATCCAGCAAAGCGAGTTGTTACCTAATTTAGATTTAGCACTTCTAGCATATTATGTGGAGCAACCAGATCCGCTTGATGCGGTGTTGGAGTTTCGGGAAAAAGTTAGAGAAAGTTTAACTGGAAGTTGAGATTTAAGTAGTCGAGTTTCCTATTAGATTCACTTTATATCATGTCCGGGCGATCGCTTACTATAAAAGCTTGCTTGTCATGCTGAGTGGAACGTAGTGAAGCGAAGCATCTCGGAGATTCTTCACGAAGTTCACGCGGGACAGCTAATCAACCGGACATGATATTACTCCCAAACATCTCCCTTAACATCCTCAAATGACAACTTTTTCCCTATTTTAACTTCTTCTCTCGTTCTATCGATCATTTCTAGTAACTCAGGATTTGCTATAGATGAAACTAACCCTGAATCCGCAGTAGCTAAAACTGCACACAA
>DMYK01000569.1:2350-3189 GCA_003483675.1 Microcoleaceae cyanobacterium UBA11344 | reverse complement strand
ATTTGGTTGGAAAAAACGCCGGAGCACATATATTTTATTCAGGATATAGAGCGCTTTTTGCCGGATGTTAAGTTTATACATATTTTGCGAAATGGTATGGATACCATAGCTTCTCTCTATGAAGCCACTAGGATTCCCTCGGAATTGTGGGGCGATGGCTGGGATTTAAAACACTGTATCGAACGCTGGAAACAAGCAGTGTTAATTAGCCATAAATATGTTAAGAACTCTCATCATAAATTGGTTAAATACGAGGATCTTTTAGAGGATAAAACTAAATTTTTGGCTGATATTTGTGATTTTATGGGCGTTGAATATGACAGTAAAATGCTGGATTATCAAGTAAACGCAGCTAAATTGAGTTTAAATGCACCTTGGCATAAGGGAATTGAAAGAGATATTCAAAGCCCTAATGTTCACAAATATCATGGTATTTTTAAGAGCCATGATATTCAATATATTTTAGCAAAAATCAAGTGGATAAATTCTGAAGTTGCTTACAAGATTAAGGTGGAGGTGACTGAACCTATTTCGGATATTTCTATTCCGCAAATATTCGATCGCCTTTGCTGTACAATCCAACTAGAAGGTGTTAAACTGGGTATTGTTGAATTGCCAGTCTGTGATGGGATGGTGGCTGGTGTGGTTTTGGCGGATGCGATCGCAGCTAAGTTTGCTTGGCCAATTCTCCAACGCTTTTTTCAACACAGAGCCTGGGAAAGTATACATGAATTATCGGAAAGTTCCCTGAGTAGATTGCATCGGAAACTTGAGTGGAGGGAATTTTTACAGGAAATATGGGATTGTCCAATTTCATCTTCTGATTATTTCTCTAATCC
>DMYK01000569.1:1405-2307 GCA_003483675.1 Microcoleaceae cyanobacterium UBA11344 | reverse complement strand
GAATTGCCTAATATTCAAGTTGACTTTTCGGAAATTGATGTGCTGGTAAAAGTAGGCGGTGTTGCGATTGGAATTGTAACTGTTGCTGTTGATAATAATTTTGTTTCTGCTCAACAATTGCGATGGACAATTACTCAATATACTAACTTTGAATTGTGTGTTGCTGCTGTACGGGAGGCTTTGTTGGGAAAACCGCTAAACGGTAAGATGTCGCTGCGATCGCATTTAGCCGCCTCTGCTCAACAAATGGCGAATGCGCCCGAAAGGTTGAATGCAGCGGGTTCTGAGGGCATTTACCCCCAAAATGCGGTGATATTTGGCCGGTGCGAAAGGGCGATCGGAACCAGTGCTAGTCGTCGGGCCGCACTACCAGTGGCGGCGCTGCGGGAATTAGCAGAAGCTGCGACAATTGCGGGGGAACCGATAATGCAAATTCCCCTAGATAACGAGTTACCGAAACAAGTAATTTACGCACCGGAAATCATGGCGCGAAAGTCGCCCTATAAAGCAGTTTCTCAATTAACTGAAACTCAAGTTTTTCACAATCAGACAGTTAATCAAAAGCTCCCAATTTTTGCCTACCGTCGCATTTCTCCTAACGGTTTAAATGCAATTAATCCGCAGGTTTTTGAACAACAGTTGCAGCGTCTTAAAAACAAAGGTTACTATAGTGTTAGTTGGTCAAGTTTGCAAANNTTACCTGGTAAACCTATATTGCTGACTTTTGACGGCGGCTATCAGGACTTTTGTGAATATGCTTTACCTTTGCTAAAACGCTTTGACTTTACAGCAACTGTTTTTCTAGTAGCAGAGTCGATTGGAAAGACAAATAGTTGGGAAAAAGCCGACTCTGAAGACTTACAGTTAATGGGATGGCCTGAAATTCTGCAACTGCGGGATGC
>DMYK01000569.1:1244-1381 GCA_003483675.1 Microcoleaceae cyanobacterium UBA11344 | reverse complement strand
ACTTATCAACCTCTGACAGGTTTGTCGCCGACAGAAATTGTGCGGGAAGGGGCGAAATCTCGTGCTATTTTGCAACGGGGATTGGGGAAACCTGTCAAATGTTTTGCTTATCCCTACGGAAATGTTGATGAAATTGT
>DMYK01000569.1:894-1215 GCA_003483675.1 Microcoleaceae cyanobacterium UBA11344 | reverse complement strand
TAGTAGTTTTGACGATTCTTTATTGTCGCTACCCCGCATTCAAGTCACCGCAAAAAATTTATGGCAATTAAGTTTGTAGAATAAATTCATAATCTCAGTCTGCGGAGGCGGACTTCGTGTGTGTAGTCGCGGTTTCAACCGCCGAGTCCCTGAATTAATGACTTAATTTTCCGCCACAAATAACCGCCCAATCCTCTGGAGATTTTCTCAAACCTATAATCAAACAAAATATCCATCACATCTTCCGTTTTCATATACTTTAAATAAGAAATTGTTTGATCAGTAAGTTCGTCATTCGCATCATCAATATACTTTCTCACA
>DMYK01000569.1:0-806 GCA_003483675.1 Microcoleaceae cyanobacterium UBA11344 | reverse complement strand
CCGTGTCTAATCCCTTCGCCGCCCAGAAAGTTAACCGTAGAAACAGTATCGCCGATCGCAATTATATTATCCTTGCAATAAATATCTTTCAAACCCTGACTATATTTAAGCGTGGAACCGTGTTTGTCAAGAATTTTATAGTTTTTAGACTTCAGATATTCATCAATCAGTAAATCTATATATTTTTTCAGCGGTGACAAATGCCTAATAGTTTTGGCATCTAAAAAAATCCGGCCCGCACCAACTTTCAGCCTATTTTGTTCCATTGGAAAAATCCAAGAATAACCTTTCGGCATCCATTTGTCGCCTAAAAAAAAGATTAAATCACCGCTGTATTTATTGTAAACTTCTGGTTCTACTTCAATTAAATATTCGATTCCGGTTCCCGACAAAAAATCTGGCTTATCATTTTCTTGATCATACATAATAGCCCTAGCAAAACCCGTAGCGTCAACTAATACTTTAGTGCTAACTTTGATAACTTGACCGTCGGATAGCTGTTTAAATTCTACTAGAGTTTCGCCGTTTGCTTGTGAGTGTCGAATGTAGCGATAACCCAGCCAAACTTCACTACCCAGTCGCTGAACTTCACTGGCGAGAAATGCTCTAAATTTAGCAAAGTTTAGAACAACTCCCAAGCTTTGAGGAGACTCCCAAGTTTGACTGACTTTGCTAGTTTCAATAGTAAGTTTGTGCCAAAAACTGCCGATTACTGATTCGGGTAAATCGAATTGAGAGAGGGTTTCTAGAGGCGTGGCGGCACTGGAAAAGTCATTTTTATCAAAAGTGTCGTTTTGTTCTGCAAG
>DMYK01000052.1 GCA_003483675.1 Microcoleaceae cyanobacterium UBA11344 | reverse complement strand
TAATCCTGTGATTTTTCCGAAGGTGTCAATGGGTGCTATTTCTGGATTTAACGAAGTATAAGTCAAGTAAGAATCTGGCAGCACTACACCTTTTTGGTCGGCCAAGTCGCCCAGCACTGTCAATTCTGTACTTTCTCCAGTATAAAGCTGAGGGTTGCGATTGGCGAAATCTAAAGAAATCAGCGGTGCTCCGCTGACATTAACCGTTACTTTTGCTGGTACTCCCCAGTTATAGCCGTCGCTGGCAGCCAATTCAAAGCTGGCAATGCCTGAGAATCCTGGTGTGGGTTTGAAGGTCGCCGTTTTAGTAATAGGATCGAACTTTACCGTACCGTTAATTGGGTTGAGCGTGTTGTAGGAGATGGGGTCGTTTTCGGGGTCTGTTGCTTTATTGATTAAGGGTATAATTGTCTCCAATTCTGCGTGGGTACTGGTTGAGAATGGCAACGCTACAGGCGGTTTGTTGGCAATGAAGCCGAAGTTGTTGTTAAGAATAGTTTGGTCAACTGAGTTGATGATTCCATCACGGTTGAGGTCGAGGTCAATTGTATAATCGGGGTCAGTTGCCGTGCGGCCTAAAGCATTTTCTAGGAGTTGTCTGTCACTGGTATCAACTCGGCCGTCGCTGTTGATATCGCCTGCTACGTTCAGTTTTAGAGTGTACGCAACCCTCGATGCACTGTTCAAGTTAAGCAGGTTTAAGCCAGAATGTTTGATGGAAAATAGGGAATAGTTACTATTTGTATTGGTTGATGTGAGAATTGGTGTGAGTTTATCTATTTCTGGTAGTTCAGGTAGTCCTTGATTATCTTTTGATGCTACTGAAACTCCTACAAGTACGGTGTCTGAATCTGTGGAATTGACTTCGGAATTAGTAATGCTAAAGGTGTATTGGTTCGGTGAACCTGCTTCGTTATTACCTGATGCTGTTTTGGCTGTAAATGTGTAAGCGCCACCTAAATCGGTAGGTACTTTATTATTGGTTCCAGGCGGATCTATGGGTAGTAGAATTGGGGGAGGTAGGGTATCAAAAGCACCTTGAATGTTGGGCCCTGATGTCGGTTGTGGGGGAGAGTACAAGCCCAATGGGGTCAAAGTCAATAATTGGCGGCAAGTCGCCATCGGGGGAAGTTGGGCAAGTACCCGCACCGCTATCTGCAAATAAGTGTAAGTTACTGGTCTCTCTTACTTGATAGCCTCTCTATTTTATATGGTAGGCTTACTTCAGCAAAGTCATAATCAGTCCAGCTATAGCCCCCAGCATTGAGTGTTAGTTGTCCCGAAATCCGCTGAAGTATGATAAGAGGATAATAAGCATTGAACAGTAGAACCGCATCTTCTGAAGCATAGCGCAGTAGGAGGAACACTGCCCGCAGCACGAGACTTGCAGCAGAATCACATCCTGTTTTATAAGGAATTATCTTAAACTGCATATGCACTGTCGAGCGAAAACCATACATCCTTTCAATTACTTGCGGCCATGATTGCTTAAACGCTGATATAATTAATGCTGAACCTTCTAAGTAGGTTTGATTTTCTTTTTTGTCATCTCTTTTCCACTTGAAACCCAACTGCTCCGACCAAAACTGCAATATCTCTATTGGCTCAAGGTAAGTTGCCATTTCCAGGTTGTATTCCTCTCCATATATGCGACTCTGCTCTTCTTCCCACGTCCAAATATGCCCATCAAGCTTGTCCACACGGATGCAAGCACAACCAGGAATATAACCTTGTTTTATTAACTCTTCTGAAATTCCCTTAAACTCCCACCACATCGCTCCTTCTTCCCAAAATTTAACAACTTCAAAGGCCTAAGGAGGAGAGGGTGTATTTTGCTTCTGGATGATTGCTTGAAAGGCAATGGGATATGCCATTTCAATACTTACTCTTGGCTGTCGATAAGCCGATGGCACTATGGTTCCCCCTCCCCCAGCCTCCTTTAACCGTTCGAGGAAGCACGCAGCAGTGTTTGTAGGCAACTCCAACCCTAGAAAACCAGGAATGAACTGTTCTGATTGTATGAGCTTGTTCAAGTCCAAGTCTAAAAGAACATTAACAGATACTGCTAGGTCACTTAGATAGGGGTAAGTGCGGCATCCTGATGAAAGATACAGATCGTAAAGATTCATGGTTCGTCTTGTCTGATAAACGTGAGCGGTATAATACAAAATTTTTCCGAAGATACTCCTCTGACTTATGGGTTTAAAATAATTGCCCCTCCGTTCCACGCTGTTTGGAAAGTTTTTAAGTTGAGTTTATATGATGCTCCTATCCCTTCTGGTAAAGGATCGGGCCAAAAACCCGGTTTCTGCGTCAATATCTCTCGCCTCCATCGACGATTTTTCGTAGAAACCGGGTTTTTGCGTAATTCCTAAGAATCAGCGGGAAAGTTAAGTAATTATTTAGGAATGTGTCGCAATGAACGGATATCAAAAGTTAGGAATGGCGGTTGTTTCTGGAGTTCTTACCTTGGCTTTCAATGAGTTGGTAATTCCTGTACAAGCTGCTGTTATTACGCAAACTTATACGGTTTCTTTGAAGCAGCAACCAGTTAATAGTACGCTGAATGGGGTGTTTCCTAAGTTTAATTCGCTTTTGGGGACGCTGTTAAGTGCTTATGTTAAAGTTCAGTCAACAGTTAACAGCGATATCAGCATTGTTCCTGCTAGCAATTTTACGGGGACGCGGTAACGAATGCTCAAATTGCTGTCAATTTACCTCGTTTAAAAGCTGACCCTAAATTGGTTTTGAGTTTGTTTGCAAATCCGCCTGAAATGAGTCTTGAATCGGGGGCTGCGGGGGCGAGAAATGCGACTGCGAGTGCTACTGTTTCAAGTTACAGTGAGCCGCAGTCTCTAAATATGTTTAGTGGATGTGCGGGAGATTTAATTGCTGCTAGCATTGTGGCTACGGGCAATGTTAAGGTTTGATGTCACCTTTAACGTTTAGCCCTATGCCAAAATAGGGTACAGGCGAGTCTTTTTAGGGGCTTAATTTCCTGATTCGTCGTCCACCGCACAAAAAAGCCCTGCCATAGACAGGGCTAACTTTAAAATTGAGAGTTCTTGGTAGAAAGAGGATTACCCATCCAGCCTTCTAGAACCTGTTCCTAGAACATGAAAGTCGTTCTGAGAGTACCAATAATGATGTCATCATTATCGCGATTTTGATTGGGATTTGTCACCCAAATCACGCCCGGAGTAACAGAAATGTTGTCGGTGAGCTGGTACTTGTAGAAGCCTTCAAGATGCCACGACTGGTCATTTCTGAAGCTACTCAAACTGCCGGCAGCCTCAAGTTTATCCAAGTAAGGCTCACGACCTACCACAAAGCCCAGCAAGTTGCCTTCTTTCCCCAAATCGGGCAAAGCCAAAGTAACTGCGTAGTTCCAAATTCTCGCATCGCCGACGCCGAGAATGCGGGCATTAGTTAAACCAGCCCAGCCGCCAAGGATAAACCTGGGGTTCAGTCGCAACGAAGCCTGAGCGCCGTAGGAGTTGCTGACAACTTTGCGAGCGCCGAAGCCTGCAAAGCCGTCACTCAAGCCGTTGATGGAGTTCGCCACACCGGTACCGGTGAAACCGCCGAGACTGCCTGGTCCATTCCCTAAACCATTGTCAAACCCAAAGTTACCTCTGTTAAAGTAACCGTGGTTGTAGTTTAAAGCAACTTGCAAATTGCGTCCGGGGGTAAAAGTCAACTGCCCCATCGCCGCGTAGTCGCCGTTGAATAAACCCGCGCCCTTGGTAGGATTGGCTGCATTTGATGCCAAGTAGCCGAAGGACAGAGAAGTCGGGCCGAACACGCCGCCCAGCAAGCCCCTGCCACCGAAGGCGTAGTCAAAGCCGATACCTGCACCGCCACCTAGGCGATAAATCGGGTTCCGCTGTCCAAAGGCGCTCA
>DMYK01000643.1:1811-4347 GCA_003483675.1 Microcoleaceae cyanobacterium UBA11344 | reverse complement strand
GTTTAATTTGGCTAATGATGCTGTTAGCAAAACTCCCATGTTGCAGTCGGCGTTGAGTCATGTGCAACCTGTTGCGGGTGCGAAAATTGAATCTAATTTGTTGTCTCGCCTGGATTAATTATACCGGGTTTTGGATGATATCAAAGAGTTGGAAAGCGCCTAACTATTGAAGTTGGGCGTTTTTTTGGGACTGTGATATACTGTTAATTACAGTCCGGGACGCACGCTTCTACCTAATTCTGTCATTCTGAGAGAAGCGAAGAATCTCAAGCCCTTGGAACACCGTCATAATGCGTAAGTCCTCACTTATGATTTTTAACCGCAGATGTAGGCAGATTAACGCTGATTAACGCAGATTAAAGTTAGTACAGAGGTAAAAATGTTAGTACAAACTAAGCAAAAGTATACTCTAGATGAGTACCGGGAGTTAGAGGAAAATGCTGAGTTTAGAAATGAATACCGCGATGGAGAAATTGTACAAATGAGTGGTGGTACTATTAATCACAGTCGCATTATCCGAAATTTGAGTAGAGTTTTGGGAAATTTGCTTGAGGGGCAGCCCTATGAGCTTTTTCACAATGATTTGCGGTTGTGGATTCCTCGGTATCGACGCGGAACTTACCCCGATGTAATGGTGATTGAAGGAAAGCCTGTTTTCAACGATGGACGGAATGATGAAATACTCAATCCTGTGCTGATTGTGGAAGTGCTTTCTAAGTCTACTGGGGATTTCGATCGGGAGGATAAGTTTCGGTTTTATCGATCGATTCCTGAATTCCGGGAGTATGTGTTAGTCAATCCATCTGAGTTTTTAGTGACACAATATATTAAAAGAGAATCGAATCAATGGTTATTTCAGGAATATGAGGGAGAAGCAGCTACAGTTTTATTCGCTTCGGTGGAAGTGCAAATGTCAATGAGCGATATTTATGAGCTGGTTGTATTTGAAACGCAGGAAACGGATTAATTTTTTTTAAAACCGCTGATGAACGCAAATTAACGCAGATGAAAGTTAGTAAATAGGTAAACGGGGAACCTTAAGTCTCTGCCACGAAGAAAGCCCTGAGATTATTTATGTTCTTTCATTTGCATTATATCAGCGTTCATCAGCGTTTATCTGCGGTTAAAAATCTCAATGTCTCTAAAACCTACCAAAACCGCTGACTGTTGTTATTTGTTATTTGTTATTTGTTACTTTTTAGCTGCTACCAATAACTAATGACTGCTGAATAATTTGGCTTGTTCAATCCATTTTTGCACGCGATCGACTGAAGGAGTTAAATCGTTGCGCTGCATTGTGGCTACGTGGAGTCTCAAGATTTGTTGGTGCAATCTTCCCACTGGCATTTGGGCTAGTTGAGCCGGAGAAGCAACGCCTGCGTGGAGTAACAGCCCGCAATACTCACAGCCTACACTGGGAATGCTAGCCAAGTCTGCCATCGCTACCCATTTGTTGACATATCGAATGTTAACTTGCAATTGAGCCGCCAGCAAGGCTTTCGCCGTCGGTGTTTTAGTCTGGCAAATTAGTTGCGCGGTTGTGCTAATTCCGCATCCTTCTAGTTGAGATTGGTTTTCATTGCTCAATCCGGGCAATTGTGCGATCGGGAAATCCCGTACTTGCACGGAAATGCCATGAGTTTTCTGATAAGTTTTCATGTTTTTTTTTCAGTTATTTTACTGATATTTTAAAGTATAAAATATAAAACAGTCAAGAGAGGCGATCGCCCATGAAAAATACCAAAGATTATGACTTGTTAAGAAATGCTTTGCGTCAGCGCAGACAAAAACTGGCTAGTTTAATTGATTTTCCCACAATTCTCTGGTCTGGCCGCAGTATTTCTCGCAATTATCCGGCTCTGACTTTCCCATTTCGCGCCAGCAGTCACTTTCTCTATTTTGCGGGTTTGCCCTTAGAAAATGCCGCGATTCGCTTAGAATCGGGCAAATTAGAACTGTTTTTAGATGACGCACTTCCTAGTAGCACACTTTGGCACGGAGAAATGCCGAAAAGAGCAGAAATTGCGGAACTAATTGGGGCTGATGCTGCTTTCCCAATGGCTGAGTTGAAATTGCGATCCTCTTCGAGGGCTCCGCTAACAGCAAATGCAGCAACTATAGCCGTGCAGGATAGTTTGATTCAGTCGCAACAGTCACAAATTCTCGATCGCCCTTTGACACCATCTAAATCCCCCGCAGGTATTGACCTAGAACTAACCAAGGCAATTATATCACTTCGTCTCACCCACGATCCAGCAAGTTTGGCAGAATTACGAGCAGCGGCGGCTGTCACCGTAGAAGCTCACAAAGCGGGAATGGCTGCAACTCGAACAGCTCAAATTGAAGCGGGTGTTCGCGCTGCAATGGAAAGTGTAATTATCTCACAAAATATGACCTGTGCTTATCCAAGTATTGTCACCGTACACGGACAAGTTTTGCACAGCGAACATTATCACAATCCTCTACAAACAGGAGATTTGCTATTAGCAGATGTCGGTGCAGAAACATCAACGGGATGGGCGGCTGATGTGACTCG
>DMYK01000643.1:0-1770 GCA_003483675.1 Microcoleaceae cyanobacterium UBA11344 | reverse complement strand
CATGATGCTTGCATAGATCGAATTTGTCCTGGTGTCGAGTATCGAGATATTCATCTTTTAGCTGCGAGAATCATGGCGGAAGGGTTGGTGGATTTGGGTATTTTGCGCGGCAATGTTGAAGATTTGGTAGAAATGGATGCTCATGCACTATTTTTTGTTCACGGTATCGGACATTTAATCGGTTTGGATGTTCACGATATGGAAGATTTAGGCGATTTGGCTGGCTACCAAGAAGGGAGAGTTAGAAGCAGTCGTTTTGGTTTGGAATTCCTGCGGTTGAATCGAGTTTTACAAGTGGGAATGCTGGTATCGATCGAACCTGGATTCTATCAAGTTCCGGCTATTTTGAACAATCCAGAAACTCGGACAAAATATAATGATACCGTGAATTGGGAAAAACTAAGTAAATTTACAGATGTGCGGGGAATCAGGATTGAAGATGATATAGTGGTTACAGAGGGTGGGAGAGAAGTTTTGACAGCGAAATTGCCAACTAAGGCGTCGGAAATTGAGGGTTTGGTACGGTAAATGAGTAAGTACAGATCGAATTAGCTCTGTACTTACGCAGTTTCATCAGGTGGGGAAAAATCTAAAAAATATGAAGAAAGCTTGGGAAAGAGATTTTTTGAGGCTGTTCAAGCTGTTGGTTTTGCAAGTTAAAAAGTTAGTTGGGCACCGAGTCGATCGCACTTTTGAGCAACCTGTATCCTCTCCCCCACCGATGCAGGCTGCACCCTTGCCTAAAAATGAAGCAGACAGGCTAAAAGCACTTCAACGCTACAACATTCTAGACACAGATGCCGAAGCAGCCTTTGACGATTTAACAGCTTTGGCATCCCACATTTGCGGCACTCCGATTGCTTTAGTCAGTTTAGTAGACTCAAATCGACAATGGTTTAAATCAAAAGTTGGTGTGGAAGCAATAGAAACTCCGAGAGAATTAGCATTTTGCGCTCACGCTATTTTAAACCAAAATGAATTGCTAGTTGTACCGAACACTATAGAAGACGCTCGTTTTGCTGGGAATCCCTTAGTAACTTCTGACCCAAATATTCGATTTTATGCTGGAGCTCCGCTAGTAACTCCTGATGGTTTTCCCCTCGGCACTTTGTGTGCAATAGATACAGTTCCTCGGAATCTCAGCCCAGAACAATTAGAAGCGCTGCGGATTTTAGGACGACAAGTAATCAGTCAAATGGAGTTGCGGATTAATCTAGTTAAGTTAAACCGAGCCGTCAAAAGGCATAAGCAAGTAGAAGCAAAGCTGCGGGCTTCTGACGAGCAAATAGTTAATTTCTTGGAAGGAATGACCGATGCTTTTTTGGCTCTTGACCCCCAATGGAGAGTTACTTATGTTAATTACAAGGCCGCGAAACTTTTAGATAGAAAGCCGGAAGAGATTTTTGGTAAAAATATATGGGACGAGTTACCAGGAGCAGTGACGACGATATTTTACGATGAGTTCCACAGAGCTGTAGCCCAACAATTTGGGGTGAATTTTGAACAATATTACCCTCCTTTAAAACGGTGGATTGAAGTCCGGGCTTTTCCTTCTCACGATGGTCTTTCTGTGTTTTTTATCGACATTACAAGTCGCAAGAAGATGCAGTCAAAACTCAGAAAAGAACAGAAAAAAACTGAGCGTTTGCTGCTGAATATTTTGCCGGAGGCGATCGCAACTAGGCTGAAGGGCGAACCGGGGGTGATTGCCGACAAGTTTGATGATGCAACTATTCTGTTTGCTGATTTGGTGAATTTTACCCAATTTTC
>DMYK01000227.1:5837-6313 GCA_003483675.1 Microcoleaceae cyanobacterium UBA11344 | reverse complement strand
TCTGCGATATCTTTGATCAATTTTAGACCCCGCCCGCCCGGAGATTCAAGATCGACTTTTTCCGAAATATCTTTGATTTTTTGCTCTAAATCAAACGGATCGCCCAAATCCCAAATTTTAATCTCTACAAATTCAGCGAACACCGCCACCTGAATGTCAACAGCCAAATCCGCTGGTTTGCCCTTGTGGGCGTGACGCACCGCATTCGTAAAGCCCTCAGCCAAAACCAACTGACACCGTATCCACACACTTGTAGGAATTCGCGAGTCGTACAATTGTGAAAACCACGACAAAACCCAGCCTAATCCACTCAGACCTGTATTAACTTGAAGATCCGCTTTTTTTAGCATCGGCAACTTTTCGGAACCTTTTAATTCAATCACGCTCAGCCACTGAAGTTCTTCATCGGCCGGTGGGCAAAATACAAAGAGACAAAATACAACCAGACAAAATACGACGAGACAAAATACAACGGC
>DMYK01000227.1:3789-5720 GCA_003483675.1 Microcoleaceae cyanobacterium UBA11344 | reverse complement strand
ATTCTGAGTATAAACTGAGTGAAGTTCGATCGCGCCCAAATTTCCATCAAATTTCAACGTAAATTGAACTCAACGACCCGCTGTCAAAAGCAATTACCTCGAAGGCGATGTCAATAGAGTATACTCAATCTCAGGTCAGCGCGCTGACAGGATATATTTTTAATGACTCCCAGACGTTGAAAGACTTGTAGTACCTGAGTGCCCATGTTTCAAATTCTGGTTATAGACGATGATACTGCTGTTCAAGAACTGCTGAGAAGAACCCTCAAAAAACAGGGTTACGAAGTTACAGTAGCAAGCAATGGCGAAGAGGGTGTAGCACAGGCGCAAAAATTGCGTCCGGCTTTGATCATTTGCGATTGGATCATGCCACGCTTGACAGGCATCGATGTGTGTCGTCGAGTTAAGGCAGATCCGGATCTGTCCACTACACAATTCTTTTTGTTGACTTCTTTGGGGTCGATCGCCGATCGAGTCAAAGGACTGGACGCCGGTGCCGATGATTTTATCTCCAAACCCATTGAACTCAACGAGTTACAGGCGAGAGTGCGCGCCGGATTGCGACTGCACCAACTCAGCCGAGACTTGAAAATTGCCAAGCAAAGTCTGGAAGCAGAACTAGGTGAGGCGGCGGAGTACGTGCAATCGCTACTGCCAGATCCGATGGTGGAACCTGTCAGCATCAAGTCAAAATTCATTCCTTCCCGACAGTTGGGGGGAGATTGCTTCGACTACAACTGGCTGGACTCAGATTATTTGGCGATTTACTTGCTCGACGTAGCCGGTCACGGTTTGCGGGCGGCCCTGCCTTCGGTGGCTGTGTTGAGTTTGTTGCGATCGCGCACGCTACCGAACGTTGACTACTACAAACCCAGCGACGTCTTGCGCGCCCTGAACACCACTTTCCAGATGAGTTACCAAAATGACAAATATTTCACCATCTGGTACGGCGTTTACAACCGAAGCAAGCGCCAGTTAGTTTACGCCAGCGCCGGTCATCCCCCGGCTGTCTTGATTTCCCAGTCTCCCACCAGCAATCCTCAAGTCAAGCAACTAAAAACCCCCGGAATGCCTGTCGGGATGTTCCCCGATGCCCGCTATGTCGATAATTGCTGCGATGTCGAGGATTTGAGCACTCTCTACATCTTTAGCGACGGGGTTTACGAGATTCACCAACCTGACGGCAATATCTGGGGGCTCGATGCTTTCATTGACCTGCTAGCAGCTTACAACGGTGCAACTGCCGACCCGTTAGAGCTGGTTTTGAGCTACACTCAAAAGTTAAACGCTAAACCTGTTTTTGATGATGATTGGTCTTTACTAAAGGTCGTTTTTGGCTAACTAACTTCTGGCTGCACATCTGCGACGGCGGGGTAGGGAGGATGCAGCCAAAAGATTAGTTATTTAACAGCATCTTGCTGTTAAAAGCATCACGGGTGGCAAAGATCTCGAAAACTCGATCCATGCTGGTGAGTTCAAACAAGATACGGATTTGCTCATTGATCGAACAGACGACTAATTGACTCCCAGCGGCCCGGACTGTTTTAAGTGCTAAGACTAAAGCGCCTAAACCAGAACTATCCATAAAAGTCACATCTTGGAAGTCTATTAATACCACATCGGCTCCCGCTTCAACTAGGTCGCTAATCTCTTGACGGAATTGACTTGCCTTCGTGGTGTCTAAAATACCAGAGGGTTGAATAATCTTAACTACAGAACTCATATTTTGCGATGGGAAGGTCAGAATTTCTAGCCAGACAAGGCTAGTATAGCTGCGAGTTGACACTCCCCGCCAATCAAGAGACGGGGATGCTAAGAGATTTTCACTCTTACAGGCTGCGCCCAGCAGCCTCTAAACAGTCCGAGAAACTCATTCAGATACATTTAACCCGGTAAATCCAGGATTGTGCCTAAATCTACTGTGTATGGCA
>DMYK01000227.1:562-3622 GCA_003483675.1 Microcoleaceae cyanobacterium UBA11344 | reverse complement strand
TAGCGTCCCTATGACATACTACCAATTTCTACCGCTGGTCACTGAGCGAAGTCGAAGTGCTCGGAATTGACAAAAATTCGTTTACTATAGGTCAACATCTTGGACTTCTCATCGACTTAGCATAATTTTGGATTTCAACACCCACCACAAAGACAGAGTAGTTATCAGGACAATCAAAGCAGAAACAGTCGGTATGCTTGTGATCTCACCCAAACCGCAAATTACCGGAATACCGCCAATCAGGATAGAAAGTCCGAGGGCAAAACCTGTAGCTGTAGCTGGTTGTTGGGGCATAATTTTGGCTGTAGCAGCCAGAGTGATAGGAATAGTCGATTGGAGTAATGCTAAACCTAGAATTAAAGTTAGGTGATTTTGTTGACCATATAATAAGAGAAATGCGGCAATTGTCAGGGAAAAAATTGTGTAGCGCCGCCATCCCCAGCGCTGTGCGAGAATACCACCACATACTTTAGCAATTGCAGCAGCAAAGGCTATGATAATGATCAAGTCGAGATGGGTTTGTAAGAGGAATTGAAAGCTAGTCCAGACTGTGGAAGTCAGCGCGATCGCGATCAGCAGTAACAATAACACCCCATCATCAAAATTGGCATTTTCGATCGGTTCATTTCCTGACTGAGCCTGATCATGGGATGATAAATCATATTTGGACAAGTTAATTATAGCAATGATCCCTAGAATTAAACCTAGGAGTAAGACTATTGGTAAGGTAACGTTATAACCTGTCCATCCTAAAACACCACCGACAGCTAAACCAATTATTCCCGGCGCAGTAAAAAGTCCACTTCCTGTAGTCCGATGAGGAGTAGCAGCTAACGCTAAAGAGCCACCGCCGACATGAAATGCAGCCGAACCAATTCCTGCTAAAATTACCGCGATTTGTGAATGCCCATCTGCCACCAATAACGCCAATAAAAGTGAGGACAAACCCACCAAAACTGCTAGATGCGGACGTTTGAATTTATCGGTTAACATCCCCACTAATGGCTGATAACCAAAACCTAGGACATTGTAGAGGATAATTAGCCCACTTGCTTGCTCTAAGGACATGGTATGAGGTAATCTTCCTAGCAAAAAACCCGCGGCTGCATCAGCGAAACCGTGAGCAATGCCAAGAATTAAGGAGAGAGAAAGAGCAGAAGGGTAAATAGTTGGTCGGTAAAACTGGAAGTTAAGCTGATAGTTGGGCATTGGCTTAGATCGTTGATGATTTAGGAGTAAGAAACCAAGTTTTTCAATTAATTTGAAGTGATTAAAGTACAACTTTGGTCAGAAACCGGGTTTCTTTGCGTAGTCTATTTTTTAGAGGTTACGCAATCGAAATTCATCGCTTTTATCTGAGGAACCAGGAGGACATTGAAATTTACCATTAACCAGTTGAGGCATTTCAGGAGGTGTCCTAGATGGCTTGTCAGTTTCACAAATGCCTTGAATAAATTTGCCTTTGTCTTTAACAAATATTGTGAGTCGGTAACTTTTGATATCCTCTCTTTTGCTCCTAGCTGTGAGACTAGCTTTTGTGGCATCACCCTGAATATCTAATTGATGAAATTGATCTTGAGGAAAGTTAGTGGCACTCTGACCTAATTCTTCCCAATTAGAAGCAAAGCGGTTTTTGTTGTTGTAGAAATCTGTCTGTACATGAATATAACTTGATGTAACAAATTTCAATTCCCTGTTTACTCTTGCAGAATTAGCTGTAAAAAAACCCGAATTTGCAAAATCAAAACTAGCTAAAAAAAACCAAAAAATTGTATAACTAGCCAAGTTACTGAAAAAAGAAGCTAGTATTTTGCCTCGGGGAATCTGTTTGAAGAAAAAACTTTTATAAATCGTATATTCTATCCATAAAGAAAGTATGAAGCTAATCGGTAAGACGAATTCGGCTACAACCGGAGTCGGCGCAATCGAAAAATTAAATATGAGAGGGATTCCTAGAATAGAAGTGGCTGTATTTGCAACTAAAACTGCGATGAACAATCTGGAAAAACTAATGGTGATTTTTGAGAGTTTAAAGCATACCCAAATAACTAGCATCTCGACGGGAATGATGCTGAGAAAAACAAAGATATTACCCGTCTTTGACAAAACGAAAGGGGCGGCTATATTGGCTATAATTAATTGAGACATTAGGTTGTCCTTGTTCTTCAGAATGACAACTAACTGACTATTGACAATAGATTCAAACTGGGATTACTTTGGCGCGGTAGAGGAGTTTGTCGCCTTGTCTGTAGCCCGTGTAGCGGACTTTGACCTGTTCTCCCGGCTGGGCTGTTCCTTCGAGGAGTTGGTGCTGTTGCGGGTTGTAGGGGATGGAGGCTCCCACTGGGGCGATCGCCTCGACTCCCCACTGTTGCAATAATTTCTCGACTGGCCGCAGCAAAGGCAGCAATTTCACTGCTGGTAACTGCTGATTTTCCTGGACTTTGCGGGCGGCTGTCGGCCACTGCAACATCCAGGATTCTAAAATTTGTAAGCTCGCAAGCTGGAATTCCTCCATCAAAGATGCTCGCTGAGCATCGAGTGTGGCTTGCAGGCGCTGATATTCTTGCTCTATTGCTGTCGGTGTTGGCTGTTCTAACTCTACAGAACCAGGGGCAAAAGTTGCGAGCAGTTCGTTTAAGGAAATTTCCAAGGCTTGGCTGATTTTGAGCAGGATGTCGGCTCGCGTTTGCAAGGCTAAGCCGCAACGCAAACGGCTGAGCTGAAGTTCGGAAACTCCTGCTTTTTGGCTGAGTTGTCGATCGCTCTCAAGCCCTGCTTGTTGCATCAGACGTTGGAGTTGAGGAGCGTAATCTGGAATATTAGCTACCACAAAAAATCCATCCAAAGTAATAACCGGATATCTTCTATATCCTAAGCTGTCAGGTGCCGCAACTGCATCTTTAGAGCAGGCAAGAGCAGGCAAGATGCCCGCTCCACAAGAGTCCTATGATTGATAGCTGACTATTTGACAGCTACTTTTTCTGCTGCGGCTGCGGTTACAGTTGTCGCAGCACCTTGCAAGTGCGCTTCTAGAAACCACAAACGCTTTTGACATAC
>DMYK01000227.1:0-426 GCA_003483675.1 Microcoleaceae cyanobacterium UBA11344 | reverse complement strand
TATCCCAGTTTTTTGGTCAATTGTCCGTGAAATTTCGGTATACAAGTCAGCGGTGTCGGTGTCGCCGAGTTCGGCTGCTTTGTCTATGGCGACTCGCAGGTGTTGTAGGGTGCGTAGCGGGAAAGCGGGGCGGTTGGATGAAAAGGAGGCGAGGCGCGCAGATATGCTAACCTACAATCAAAACTCCTAATTTTCCACTATCGGGATACAGAAAACTGTGTTGGCTCAAACACCTCAAACTCCCAATTGCAAATGGTTTAGCTGCATTTCTAGCGCTGCTGTGACAGCATTTTGCCTGTTACCCCTCGCCAGTGCTGCCGCTACCGCCCAAAGTCCCCAAAATCGAGAAATCAAAATCGGCGTGGTGCAGCGGTTTGGCACCAAAGCAACGGATAAGTTGACCCTGAAAGCCATACCCGGTGACAG
>DMYK01000205.1:2550-2962 GCA_003483675.1 Microcoleaceae cyanobacterium UBA11344 | reverse complement strand
GATGATTGAGGGTTTGAGATAGTAGAGAACCTTGCTAAACCAAAGAAACCGGGTTTTTCAAGTGTTAAAGGCTTCGATGCAATATTTTGGTAAAAAAACCCGGTTTCTGCATCCAAAACTATCTTTTCAACCTGAATATCCACAAATGCCACCAAACCTCTGCCCCCATCCCGTTTCTTCAAAAAATTGACTTCTCGCACGCACAGCGGGCATTCACCGTCGTATAGGAGCTTAATTTGCCAGGATGGTACAGGCTTGATTTCGACAGATTCGGGAAATTCAGTTTGAGAAGTAGACATAGGTAAAATGCGATCGATGGGAGCAGAAACAGTAGAAACAGACGCGCATCAATATTTTACAAGACTGAGCTCGAATTGCGCTATCTGCTGTTAGTGGTAATCTTCTATAAAAA
>DMYK01000205.1:2082-2518 GCA_003483675.1 Microcoleaceae cyanobacterium UBA11344 | reverse complement strand
GAAACCGGGTTTTTTGTCCCCGTGCGTATAAATCCTGTTTCATTAAATTCTTGTTGACATCAGCAATCGGCCTGACATTTCTGCTATGATCAGCATCAGGTTGGAGAAAATGATTTGTTCCTCTCCATGCCGAGAGAAGTTAAATATGAAAATACGATTTTTGCCAGGATGTTTGGTCGGTTTTCTGTTGGTAGGGATGATCAGCGGCTGCGATAAAGCGCCATTCCCCGTCGCCAAAGCCAGGTTCTTCTGTGACAAGGACAAAACTGGTATTCCCACTACCTTTGTGGAGACTGCTAAAGACACACAGCCTGTGATTCGCTGGAAATCTGAAATTTTTACAGGCTCAGGCTATGATCCACAAACACGCTGTGAACAAGTATCAGTCAAATTCCAACAAGCATCAGATAACGGAGGTTTTCGATATCTGATATCA
>DMYK01000205.1:746-2053 GCA_003483675.1 Microcoleaceae cyanobacterium UBA11344 | reverse complement strand
GCTTGTAATCTGATGCTGTTTACCGTAACACCGCCAGATACGGTAAAGAGCGTGCTTAGTAAATTACAGGCTAATGCAAGTAGGCCACTTGATCAAAGCGGTGGTGAATACTATCTTCCTATGAAAGAACTTGGCAAGTAAACACCTTCTAAACCAGCTTTGTCAAAATTCAAAAACAATAGTAAATTAGAGGGTTAGGTGTTTCATCGGCCCTCATTTCCGATCCTCAGTAAAGACAACAAAATCTAAGAATGAAAAACCGGCCTCTTTTTATCCTGGCTTGTCTGAGCAGTTTGTTACTCATTTCACCCATTCTTTCGGGTTGCGATCGAGTTAATACTTTTGTACAGCAATTCCAACCTGCGGGGCTTCCTGAATTAAAAGAAGCAGATTTGAAAGAATTCGCGGAATCGATCACTGTCCGCGTAACTACAAATAAATCTAAGAGTGGAGGCTCAGGAACTTTGATTCGCAAAGATGGATCTCGTTATACCTTGTTGACAAATGCTCACGTTCTTGGTAATGACGAAGCACCCTATCGGATCGAAACCCCAGACCAAAAAACTTACTCCGCCTCAGTTGTTGAAAGTGTTAAATTTAGTGACAATGATTTAGTGTTATTAGAGTTTGTCTCTGATTCCAACTATGCGACGGCAAATTTTCCTGATTTGACTAATATTAATGCCAGCAAGTATGTTAATATTGGTGAAAAAGTTTATGCTACTGGCTTTCCTTTTGATGAAGAAAACCTGAATTTTACCACAGGAACCGTCGGGCTTTTTCCACAGAAAACATTTAAAACTGGCTACCGCATCGGCTACACCAATGCGATCAAAAAAGGCATGAGTGGCGGCCCAATTTTGAACCGTTTTGGAGAGTTAATTGGCTTAAATGGCAGACATTCTTATCCTCTTTTTGGCGATCCCTTTGTGTTTCAAGATGGAACTCGCCCCAGTGAAACAGAACGCGAAAAAATGCTTCCTTTGAGTTGGGGAGTGCCCGTGGAAATCTTAGCACAAACAGCCTCGCAATTCCTCAATCCACCTTCACAAACTCTCACAGGTTTACCCAGTGACATTGAGACAAAAGCCAAACAGAGCGCAGTCAGAATTGAACGAAAAGTTGGGGGTGGATCTGGTGTGATTATTGCCAGCCATAAAGAAAACGGAAATAAATACACCTACCACGTCCTTACCGCTGCTCATGTTGTCGAAACTGAACAGGATTACACTATTATTACTCCAGATAATAAACGATATACCATTAAACCCGGAACCGAGAAAAAATCGGAAAGTTCAGATATTGCC
>DMYK01000205.1:0-550 GCA_003483675.1 Microcoleaceae cyanobacterium UBA11344 | reverse complement strand
CAATATGACTCAAGGAGGGATGAGTGGCGGGCCTGTTTTTGATACTCAAGGACGAGTGATAGGCATTCATGGACAAATCGAAGCAGAAGATGGTGTTAATATAGGTTATAGTTTGGGGATTCCAAGTAAAAAGATTTTAGGTTTGATAGATAACTTTGGGATTCAGAAAGAATGGTTGAGAGTAGAAACCTCTGCACCTCCTTTTCCTGAAAAAGAAGAAGTTGATCATATTCTCCAGATGTCATTAACGATAGCAAAACCCTCAAAGCAGGCTAAGGAGGAAGATTGGATCAGCTATGGCAATCAATTATGGCGCTTCCGTAAATATTCAGACGCGATTGATGCTTTCGACAAAGCTCTGGCTATTAATCCTAAGTCGTCTCTTGCTTGGTACGCAAGAGGTTTAGCAGTTTCGGCTCAACATAATTATGTAGACGCGGTTAGATGCTTTAGTAAGGCAGTTGAATTCAAGCCAGATTTTTATGCAGCTTGGCGCAAAAAAGGAGATGCACATGACAGTTTAAAACAGTATGGATTTGCCTTAGATGCT
>DMYK01000211.1 GCA_003483675.1 Microcoleaceae cyanobacterium UBA11344 | reverse complement strand
ATCTCCTTCTTTTTGACAAAAACCTTAGTTGAAGATATCCAAGATATTTGGCAAATGGAAATTGAGCCATACCTCGAAGAATACTTCTTTGATAATCAGGAAAAAATGGATGATTTTCTCTGGAATAAAATCAAAGACAAATTGAGCAAGTGATCATCTTATGAAACCAGAATCACCCCAAATCATCGAACTTACAGAATATCAATTAGCAACTTTTGACCGAGATTCAATTTCCGAATCAGTAGGACAAAAAATACTCCATAATTATGCCAAGCAAATCGAGATAGAATTTCCCAACCCTAAAACAAACAATAAATGGGAATTAACATCTAAAGGCATAGTTGGCAACATTCCAATTACTCCAGAATTTCACATTTTCATCCGCCCAAAAGTCCCGATCGCAAATTTATTCGGAATGCTTGAATATGCCTACAAACTTAAGATAAAATTTCCCATAGGACAGATTCAGTGCCAATCTTTAGAACAAGCCTATGAAAGATTAGCTAACATTCTTGCCCAAAAAATTCTCGAACGCTGTCGCAAAGGATTATATCGCGATTACTTATCCAAAACAGAAAGACTCGCCTATATTCGCGGCCGCGTCGATTTGCGGTCAGCCCTTCAAAAACCTTGGGATGTTAAACTAAAATGTCACTACAACGAACAAACAGGCGATATCGAAGATAATCAAATTCTTGCTTGGACACTATTCATAATTGGCCGTAGCGGTTTGTGTGGCGAATTAGTTTCATCCACTGTGCGAAAAGCCTTTCACACACTCCAAGGAGTTGTTACCATAAAATCTTTTACCTCACAAGCTTGTATTGATAGAAACTATCACCGTTTAAATCAAGATTATCAACTATTACACGCCTTATGTCGCTTCTTTCTGGAGAATACAGGCCCAAGTCACGAAAAAGGCGATCGCGAAATGCTCCCTTTTCTGATAAACATGGCCAATTTATATGAACAATTTGTCGCTGAATGGCTCAACGCAAATACACCAAAAGGCTTTTTTGTCAAACAACAATACCGAGTCACCCATGACCAAAATTATTCCGATCGGATTGACTTACTCCTCTGCGATATTGCAACAAAAAAAGTCCACTATGTCCTCGATACAAAATACAAAGATCCCGATAAAGTAGACAATAATGACATTCATCAAATAGTCGCCTACGCCAATGCGTTAAACTGCCAAAATGCAATTCTCATCTACCCGCAAAACCTCAAACAGCCACTAAACATAAAACATGGTGATATCCAAGTTCGCAGTCTAACCTTTTCCCTAAATAGCGACCTCCATCGAGCTGGAAAAACCTTCTTAACCTCTCTACCTCAAAAAACCCTCTCCTAACTCTTCTCTGCGCCCTCTGCGCCCTCTGTGGTTCATTTTATCCATAAAAAAAGAGGCGCAATTGCGCCTCCCAAATCTTTCATGTTCGCGTTCTAAACACTAACAGCCACTTTCGATTCCTTCGCAGTCAACTTCTCGTAAGTCGCCCGCATCTTCAATCCCACTAACACCTGGAACAAACCAGTTCCATTATTAGAACCTGGATATTCGCGGTGCTGAAGCAANNCAATAGGTGAGTCAACTCGCCTTGATACTTCGCAGAAGTCTTGCTCAAATGGTTTTCGATGTAAATAACTTCTTCAAGATTTTCAAACTGACCGTCTACTTCCAAAATCGAAACTTCGTGGCCGTAGAAAGCATCAGGCCCGTAATACATCTTAATTCCTGGATAGGAACAAGTCAGTTTGCGGCCGCAAGGAACCCAGTTAATTGTTGAACCTTCGTCAAACAAATATGCTGGCTCAAAGTTGGCGATGCCTTCGCGCTGGATCATCTGCACGCGCAGAACCTTCCGATCTTTGTCATCCTTAATTAAATTGGTCGGCAACACTTGAATTACCACATCAGCATATTGCTTTTGCGGGTCGATGTAGGCCGTAAAATCTGGTTTGCGAGCGTTGATCGCAAACAGCACGTCTTCGTAACGGTGGCCCCGTTCCGCCATGTCGCGCTGGATTTTCCAAGCGATTTTTACTTCGTCGCTGATGTCTAGGTAGACGCTGAAGTCGAGGAGCGATCGCACTCGTTCGTCGTACAGCGGGTGCAATCCCTCAATCACAATCACATGATTCGGCTCTACCCACTCAGGAGGATCGAGCAGGCCGGTTTCGTGGTTGTAAATCGGTTTGTCGATTCCTCGGCCTTCTTTGAGCGCTTTCATTTGCTCGGCCATCAGGTCGAAATTGTTGGCTCTGGGGTCAAGGGCGGTAATCCCTGTTTCTTTGCGCTGTTTGCGATCGAGACAATGATAGTCGTCCAGACAGATCACGGTAACGAAATCTTCCCCGAACAAATCTGTCAATCGGCGCAAAAAAGTAGATTTTCCGCACCCGGAGTCTCCGGCAACGCCAATTAAAACCACGCGATCCGGCTTAGTTGTCATAGTTTTCCTCTAAAAAAATCACTGTTTAGTGACGCTCCTACACCAACCGCAAGCGATATGTTGTAGGCATCTGAGTCCGGTCAAGGATATCAAGAGCTTCCTTCAAGGTACTCCAATCGTTTCCCTCTACGGCGTTTTATAGTGAGGAACAGGTCCCGCCCCACTTGTCACATAAAAGCTGTTTTATCTAGACCTAGATTATTATTCTGCGATCCAAGATATGAGTATTTTACGAGAATTATTACAATGAGTGCTCGTCTCCTCGCCACCCAAAGAATGCTGGTTGGCTGCGCCCAACATCGCTGGGAGGATCGCTCCTCACCTCGCGTGGCTCTCATCCCACCCCAAATCAAAGATTATGGGCTGGGGATTCCCGCCTGTCTAGCTAACTTTAGTGATTAATCTTACCAGAATGCGATCGCCCACTACAAGCTCAACGTCGATCGATTTTCGATTTTCGATTTTCGATTTTCGATTTTCGATTCGAGAATTAACGCCCTCAGTCATCAGACGTGCAGGAATAAATCCAGAACCTTGTAGCTGGCTGCTGTCGGTCAATAGGAGTCATTTGTTGCCCGATGCGGTATTCCATCGCCGGCCGCCGATCGAAAGGACTTATGGGGGCTGATCCCGCGATCGGGTAAAATAGTCGCAGTACGCAGACAACAATAGCTATAGGTCAACACCTGAACGCAGCCGGGCGAGGTTCGCGTTGTGTGAGGCTAATTGGGAATTGGAGACGCGATCGACCAAAACTTGACACGCCCGCCCCTGGGCGAGGGTGAAAGACTAACGCGACCAATTAGTCCAGATGACCTTAAGAAAAAAGTAAATTGAGTCTACGGTCACATTCTCTATCTTGATCACTCTGTATCGTGAAGGAAAAGCAACAAATGTACAGCCCAAGCATATCTGGTGTTGTGGCTAGCTCAGTATCAGGCAGCCGCATCTTTGTTTACGAAGTCGAGGGTATGCGTCAGAGCTGCGAAACTGACCAAACAAGTAACCCGATTCGTCGTAGTGGCAGCGTGTTTATCGCCGTCCCCTACGATCGCATGAATCAAGAAATGCGAAGGATTCTGCGCATGGGTGGCAAAATCGTCAGCATTCGCCCTTTAAATGGCGCTCCCGAAACTGATGGCACTGTCGCACCAGAACAAGGGCTACAGAGTCAGAAATCTGGAGAAACAAGCAAGTCTATGACTCAAGCAAAGGAAAAGGTTCAGGTTCCAGTTAACCTCTACAAGCCCGCCAATCCCTATATTGGCAAGTGCATCTCTACAGAAGAATTAGTCAGAGAAGGCGGCGACGGCACTGTTCGTCACGTTAAAATTGACATCTCTGGAGGCAATTTGCACTATCTGGAAGGTCAAAGTATTGGCATTATTCCAGATGGCACTGACAAGAACGGCAAACCTCACAAAATTCGGCTTTATTCGATCGCCTCCACCCGTCACGGAGACAATCTGGATGACAAAACTGTCTCTGTATCTGTCCGCAAGCTAGAGTATAAAAGCCCTGAAACTGGTGAACAAGTCTTTGGTGTCTGTTCGACTTTTCTGACCGGTTTGCAACCGGGAGATGATGTCAAAATCACCGGCCCTGTAGGCAAAGAAATGTTATTGCCCGACGATGAGGATGCCACCATTATTATGATGGCTACTGGTACAGGAATTGCTCCTTTCCGGGCTTATTTGTGGCGGATGTTTAAAGAGAACAATCCCGATTACAAATTCAAAGGTTTAGCTTGGCTGTTCTTTGGCGTTGCTTACACTCCCAACATTTTGTATAAGGAAGAGTTGGATAAATTGCAACAAGAGTTCCCCGATAATTTCCGATTGACTTATGCCATCAGCCGCGAGCAACAGAATGTTGACGGCGGCAAGATGTACATTCAAAATCGGATTCAAGAGAATGCTGATGAACTGTGGGAGTTAAATCAAAAGCCGAATACTCACACATACATCTGCGGTTTGAAGGGGATGGAAGGCGGAATTGATGAGGGAATGTCGGCGGCGGCTGGCAAGTTCGGCGTCGATTGGGCTGGCTATCAAAAACACTTGAAGAAAGACCATCGCTGGCACGTTGAAACCTATTAATGTGTAGGTGATTTAATCTGAGTTGTAGGGCGGGCATTGCTCGCCCTATAATTGTTTTAGACAGCAGTTGATAGTTCACAAATGAAGGCAGTTATTCTCACCAGGAATTTTTGCCGGGACAGCAAGTTCAGTCTGTACAGTTCGCTGAATTTATTCTATCGGTGAATACGCTGCTCTCTCCACCGCTGGTAGAAGATTTGATTCGAGAAGAACAAGCACAGCGACAGCAGCTAGAACAGAAAGTTGAAAGATTGGCGCAGCGACTCCGAGAAATGGGGGTAGATATCGATACAGAAGTTTGAATTGTCATACCAAGTTAGATCCCCGACTTCTTAAAGAAGTCGGGGATCTGTATATTGAGTTTAGTTAAATGACAAATTGCTTGATTAGCATACAATGATTGTAGATTAGAGTTTCTACGGGTCAAAGTCGTGGCTTTCAAAATTGGTTTGCTAGGTTTTATTAAGTTTACTTACAAAAGTATAAATCTCAAAATTTATATGATAAGTAAATAATAAGGATATGCAAGATTCTGGATACGAGGGTCAGAAAGTAGCCTATGTCAGTAAAAATTATTCGGGCAGCCTTTCGCGAGATACAAAGACTATCCTATGACAATTTTAAGATAGTTTACCAGATTATCAGTGGTTTGAGCCAAGGCAGCCATCAAGATGTTAGAAGTTTACAGGGATATGAAAACCTGTGGCGAACTCGTCAAGGTCAACTGCGTGTGATCTGGGAACGAGATTCTGGCAATATTGTAGTGATTAAAGCTGGTTTGCGAGGAGATGTTTATGATAGGGTGTTTGACAGTCGCAATCGCACAGATCCGCTGGAAATAGAGGCAATAGAAGAATTGAATAAACCTCAAGGAACCGCGCTAGTAGATCATCCAGCTTATGAAATTTCACTAGAAGATAGTAATTGGAACAAAGAAGAAGATCGTTGGTACAAATTTATTTATGCCAACTATTATCGCTACTCGCCGGTGCTAACCGATCACCAAAAACAGCCATTTGATGAGTTGAGACAGTATGGGATACGGTCTACAAAAGATTGGTTAGTTCAGAGTGCGCCCGGAACAGGGAAAACTGTATGTGCGGCTCTTCTAGCTTGTGAACTTCATCGCCAGCAAGGGTGGAACACAATGCTTATT